>CANBTZ010000048.1 GCA_947372495.1 Comamonadaceae bacterium
CTTGCGTTTCAATCCACGCCCCTGCATGAGGGGCGACCCGTGCGCGGCGACCCGCAGCCCAGCAAAATGGTGTTTCAATCCACGCCCCTGCATGAGGGGCGACAAACGCTCAGGCAAAGTGGGCTCGAAATTGAGCGTGTTTCAATCCACGCCCCTGCATGAGGGGCGACTCGGTTTGCGTCATGGGCATGGCCCGCAGCGTCCGTTTCAATCCACGCCCCTGCATGAGGGGCGACCGTTGCCATCTGTTGCCATCTCAGCAACAGACAAAGTTTCAATCCACGCCCCTGCATGAGGGGCGACTCCTTCAAGATAACACCATGCCACCACTGGCTTCTCAGGCCACATTGCGCTAACCGAGATGGTGTTAATCAATCAACCTAGATCAAGTAGCAATTAATTTTTGAAAAATCGATATAGATCAAAGGTTTAGAGGTGCCGCTAACCCTCTAGGAACAACATGAGTGCGCAGGGTTAGCGCTACAAGATCAGCGTGCTGTGCAACGGGTTGAAGGTCGGCTTTGCCCCGCAGTGTTCGACCTTGTCCACGCCACGTTTACCCAGCGCATAAAACCGCAAACTGTCTTGCGTCGAGTCATAAATGCGCAACAACTCAGCTTTGAACTGAACCCACTGGGCGGGATCAACTTCACATTCAAACACCGAGTTTTGCACACGCACGCCATGGTCCAGACAAACTTTTGCGATGTGACGCAACCGCTTTTCGCCCGCACGGGTGGTCACGTTCACGTCATAAGTCACCAGCATCAACATGCGATCACCTCACTGCAAATGGCGTGTAGTACTGCATGTCGCCACGCAGGTGGCGGGCCAACAGCAGGGCTTGTGCATGGGGCAGCAAACCCAGCTCAATGCTT
Source organism: Comamonadaceae bacterium (assembly GCA_947372495.1). Lineage (GTDB taxonomy): Bacteria > Pseudomonadota > Gammaproteobacteria > Burkholderiales > Burkholderiaceae_C > Limnohabitans_A. The sequence goes on from CANBTZ010000048.1 coordinate 879, forward strand.
TCTTCCAAATAGGGGTGCTTTAGGATTTCTTTCTTGCGTTCTTGATAGGCCGTCAAAAAAGTTTTCCTGGCATCGTCTTTCAGTCGCACAGCACCACTCGCCTCGGTCACAAAATCATCCAACTTGATCTGCCCTCGATTGATGAGGGTCAGCACAAAACGATCAGCCAGCGGTGCGCGCAACTCTTCCATCAAGTCCAGTGCAAGGCTTTTTCGACCGGGTCGATCTTGATGTAAAAACCCGACATAAGGATCCAGTCCCACACCCGCCAAAGCCGATGCACATTCGCTGGCCAGCAAGACGTAGGCAAATGAAAGCAAGGCATTGACCGGATCGCCAGGTGGCCTGCGAACCCGCCCCGAAAACTCGAACCCGTGCGACCGCAACAACGAATTGAAAACCCCAAAATAAACACTGGCAGCTTCGCCCTCCAAGCCCATCAGTTGCGGCACATTGCGGGCGTGACGTATGTTCTCCAAAAGTGCGGCCATTTTTTCTGCAGCGTGAGCCAACGCATCGCTGGCCCCATGATTGCGCTGCTCACGCATCAGCACTGCGCGGCAATTGCCCACCTTGGCCGCAATCATCAAGCGCGCCACAGACACCGATTTGTCTTCGTCGTCAGCCCACCGGTATTGCGTGCGTCGCAACAGCACATTGCCCTTGGGCATGCCCATGACCTGCGCCTGAAATTTTCCAAACTCAGTAAAAAACGACAAACCGACGCCAGACTCAAGACACGCCGCCATGAGCCCAGGGGAGACACTCACCTGACCAAAACACAAAATGTTTTGCAAAGCCAACATGGGAAACTGCCCAATTTTGTTGTCCCCTTGTTTGATCACAACGGTCTCGCGCTCCTTGTGCAAATAGCATTCGGGGCGCGTGATGTAGAGGGTATTGAGCAGCTTCTTCAAGTTGAACTCCCAACATGTTTGTTGGCATCGACATTTGCATCGCCGCCCACAGGAGGCACCTCAAACAATTTTTGGGCGTACCGGGCAGATCGGTCTTTACGTACCACGGCAGGTGCGCATTCATCGACGAGCGAACACGCCTTGCAGCGTTTAACGTCGGTTGTGGGCGCTGGTGTGATTTGACTTTTCAAGACAGCGCGTGCGGCCTCGATGCAGGCCACGGTGTCGGCACGCAAACGCACATCCAGTGTCACCACCTCGCGCAAGCGCTCTTGCCAGTACCACAAGGCGGCTTCGGCAATCGACACACCGCGCATTTCTTCCAGGCACAAGGCTTGGGCACAAAGCTGAATGCGATCCCAATCCATCACTTTGCGCTTGCCGCGCTTGTACTCGACCGGCACGTAGCACTTGCTGCCATCGGCCTGGCTGAACACTTCCAGCAAATCAAGCTTTCCGTAAAGTCCCAAGCGCTCACTCCGAACCTCCACCGACCGCTCGCTGCGCTTGCTGCCGCGTGTTTCAGCCTCTTGGCTGTCCACGCGCGCATGCAGCACATTGCCCTGCGCCGTGAAGTGGTTGTCACTCCAAGCTTGCTCCAGATGGATCAAAGCAAACTGGCGCGGGCAATAGGCGTAGTGCTGCAGGGCGGAGATGGCGAGAAGCGTATCCACAATGGTGAGATGGAAGTGCGGTTACTCGATCAGTCGCCTCAAAAGTCAAACGACTTCAACAACGTGCTTGAAGCCCTTGATCGCCTGCCCGTCGAGCTTGACCGAGTAGTCAGAGAACGCTTGTGCAGGTGAGCCCTTTTCGCCTTGCACCCGATCCACCACCACACGTTCAAACAGCTCATGCGAAGGTGCATTGCCCAAAGCGGTGGCGTGCTTGAAGACCACCAAATGTCGGCCTACCATTTCGCCACGGGCAGCAGAGCGGTCATGCTCAAACATCTGTTCCAGCGCTTGCCACAACTTGCTCAAGTCCTCATCTGAAAAGCCCGTTGTCTTTTTGGCCAAATGCGCTGAAATGAAACCGTGCACACGGTAAAGGCCGTAAGGCACGATGTGCTTGCGTCCCATGGTGCGTTCTTTTTCAAGATCTTTTTCGTTGGTCACCGCCATACGTGTAATTGAAACCTCTAGCGGGATGATGGGGTCTACTGACTTGGCAAAGGTAAGCTGAACAGGGCCACGGACTTGACCCGCACGTTTGATCAATTTACTTTTCTTTTCCTCACCATCATCTTCGGTATCACCATCATTTTTACTGCCCGTACTCATGACCGCTCCGAACATTCGAACATCAAAAAAGTTATCGCACATCCACTGCTGCGCAATATCTTCATAGTGTTTTTCTGGTTGCTTTTTTTTCTGCTCTGGCTTTTTCTTTTTATCTTTTTTGTCTTTTTCGTACTCTTCCCAATCCAACAGCGACTGCTTAACTGATTCACTTTCATAAGCAAGCGAAATTTGATGATTCAGAACACTTTTTTCTTTTATAAAAACTTTGAATCGAGGTTTTTCTTTGCCCTGATCATCAATCTCCGTAAGACTAATGAAATTACGAATTTTTCTTTTCAAAGAAACATCCGTCATCAACCCTCGACTTGAGTCGGGGTCAAGACGCGGCATGTTGCCTGCATCCGGGTCACCGTTGGGATTGCCATTGGTCACGTCAAACAGATAAACAAATTCGTAGCGGTTTTGAATAGTCATGTGGTTTCTCCTCTGATTCAGTTGCTTGGGGTGGTTGGTGCGGATGACCCGTTGTCCTTCTTGGTGAAGAAACTTTGCTTTTGTTGGTAGTACCCAACAGCAAATTGACCTTGCTGCTCAATGGTGTGTTGCTTTGGTAGTGAATGCGGAAGACCTGCAATCACATTGCCCAGTTGCTTATCCAAATTGACCGCAATACCTGGCTTGTCCTTGCGTATTTTGGACAGGTGGTTCTGGCAACCGGCTATCAACCGAGGAAATACCGAGTACGGCACGCTGGATGCGGTGCCGTAATAGCGGTCGACGATGCTGGAATTCACATCGCCTAACGCACCGCGCTGGGCCTGTTCCAACACAGCAAACAAGCACCCAAGGCGATAAGCCAGTGGTGCATTCTCTAATTCAAGTGACATGGGAATAGCCTCCTTTGTAAAACCTTTGCGATGATCGCGGTGCAACACCGCTTTGATGAGCGCCGCACGCAGTCCATTGACGTCGCCGTCCGAACGCAAGCGCTGCACGAGTTGTGTGAGTAATTGGCGGGGATAGCGTTGCCCCGTCAGGATGCTGCGCAAAAACTCCCCAGCCAGTTGAGGTGGAATATCGTCAAACTTGCGACCACGGTAGTCATGCTTTCCGTTTTTTTTCCTTAACGGAACCAGCTCTAGCAAAAGAAATTGTGATGAAGGTGGGTTTTCTGGTTGCCAAGGAAGCGGTTCAATTTGCATGTCCTTCCAATGTTCAACCAAACGCGGCCCCAACTCACCCAGGGTACTTTCAAGCCAATATCGAATCGATAATCTGGCTGCGTTTGGTGCTAGACCTAAAACAAAAAATTTCGTACTCGGATCAACTTCAGGTGCGACTTCTTCAAATGGTCGCCCTTTGGCAATTTTCACAAGCGTGTGCTTCACCTTGTTGGACTGCCCCTCGTCCGTTGGTGGATTAACGATGCTTGCAAATAAGCTGACGGCTTCTTGCTCTTGCTGTGGATCATTTGCTTGCGCCCAAAAGACAGTGCTGGTGTCTCCAATCGCAAGGCAATGGCCGTTTTCGCGTCGCAGCAAATAGTTCAGCGCAGTGGTGTAAGCAAAGGCGGCTTGCTCTGACACAGGAGCATTGTCACCTTGACTTTTACCAAATGACTCATAAGCTTTTTCGTTGTAAGTCACGATTGCAACGCCAGATGATTGGCCACCCGCAACCTTAAGAACCGGGTGGGTTTCAGCAAGTGACCCAATCTCTCCAGTAATTAAGCACTGCCTAGTCACAGAATTTTTTTGATCTTTCCAGTAGTCATCCCAACATTTAACAGCCGCAGCCCTGTCAGCAATGATGCTCAGATCGCCATCCAATTTGAACGCGAAATTTGACTTGAGCATTTCGGAATTAAAGAACGACAGCTTTTCGAAATTTTCAGGTTGCCATTGATCTATGAATTTCAAAACCGCTTTCAGCCCCGGGTCATCCGAAGAACTAATGAGCTCTTTCTGCTTTGCTTTGAAAGCACGATAAGGCAAATCTGCCAGTTCTATTTTTTTACCGTTGAGTAAAACACCCAGCAAAAATTCAGGCTTGTCCCACAGAAAGAACGCAACGTTCTTACCGGCATTGAATGCCTTTTCGGTAAATTTTCCTGATCGGCCAAATGCACACGGCACTCGCATTCGACGCTCATCCTGCAGCGTTTTCTTACCTTTTTTCACTTCTACCAAATTTGGCTGAACATCTTTCAAATTCCCTTGTTCATCAAGCACCAAAAGGTAGCCAACTTTTTCATCACTAAAGCCATATGGCGGTACTAGGCAGACAGGCTTACTACCTGATTCATCGTATTGAGTTAGCAACCTGCTGTACAACTCATTAAGTCGACTGAGAATCATGACTTCAGCCCCTCGCTTTGAAACGCTGGCACCTCAACCACACCATCCTTCAATTCGGCCCTGAAGAAATGCGGTACATGGCCAGCGGCAAAGTCAATGTCATGGAGCATCCAACCCAGGTCTCTGTTCTTTTGGGCCTCATCCAATTCACACCGTGGCCATTCATCCCCTTCGCCAAGCAAAGCAAAGTGAGCTGCGAATTCACGCGTGCCCATACAGGGTTGATGAAAGCACTGTCCCTTTCGCGCACGACGATTGAACTGGTCTAAGTGTTTGCCGACGTTGTCATCGCTGCCAGCCTTGCTGGTCATCTCAAAGTGCGCTTCGATCACGTAGGCCACATCACGTAACACCGTTGCTGCGCGCTGTTGGCGATCCTCGTCCGACACGAGGTGCAGGTCTTGCGTGCTTTTCGCATTCATGGCCGAAGTCACGTTGCGAGCCGAAATCTTGCTGCCAACTTCGTTGCGTAGGATCGACTCAAACCGTATGGGTTTGAGCACATGGATGCGGTCAATCTGCCATCGAATGGCCGGCTTCCAGTGAATCGCCTCCAAAATGCCACGCGCCGCCGATGGCGTTATCACGTCATAACTCACACGCTCCACTTTCATCTCAGGTCGAGTGAAGCAGGCGTATTCACCCCAGATGTGCAGTTTGATGCCGTAGCTCATTTTTCCTCCAAATCGTTAGAAAACAGCAGACTCTGCGCTCACGGCGACAGGGTCTGAAAAGTTCAAGCCAGCAATCGCGCTGTAAAGTGATTGCGCAACCAATTCATAAAACTGGTTGCCAAATTTCTCAGGTGCAACAACAGCGACAGCACCCAGCTTGAGCAGCTGCACGAATGCCCTCTCTGGCACTTGCACCACATAGCGCTGCAGCTTTTGCGCGATCTTTCCCACGCTCATGTTTTCGGGCAGGTGGCGCAGCAATTCGAGGTTGTCATTGGCCACGTCGTCAAACGGCACGATGATTGGCAGCATGTTGCTGTCGATCATGCGAAAGTCACGGGCAATGTCCTGGAACGGAAAATCACAGCCTTCGGTGATGCGGATCTTGTTCAGGATTTGGTGATGATCCAGATCGGCACCTTTGGCGTAATACACCTGCTGGAAGTAGCTTTTCAATGCCTCTGGCGAAAGCACATCGCCTTCATGGTTGCGCAAAATGGAGCGCATGGGGGCGGCCAACTGCGCCAGCTCGGGGGGCGCTTTCCAGTCAGGGCTTTGAAAAACAAACACTTGGCTGTCTTCAAGCAACCGCCGGCCTTCACGGTTACAACGGCCTGCAGCTTGGGCAATCGAGTCCAACCCCGCTTCAGCTCGGTACACCGTGGGAAAGTCCACATCCACCCCTGCCTCAATCAATGACGTGGCGACCAATCGGCAGGCCAGACCATCCTTAAGACGTTGGCGAATTTCGGTCAGCTTTTTACTTCGGTGTTCCGCACACATCGAAGTGGTCAGGTGATATGCGCCTTCTTCATTCGCAATGCCGTCAAAAAGTTCACGGGCATGTCGCCGGTTATTCACGATCATTAGCACTTGCGTTTGGCTTCGCAGATGCGCTACCAACTGCTTGTCACTTTGCACACCTAAGTCTTGCACTTGGGCTCGGCGCAGTTTTTCAAAAAGCTCTTGTGGGTTGGGTGCAATTTCCTGCACCTTGCTGAACCCATTGTGGAACTCATCGCTGTCTTTCAGCGCGGGTTGCGTGGCCGTGCAAAGCACCACTGAACAACCATAGTTGAGCGCCAATTCATCAATGCTGGCCATGATGGGACGCAACAGCTTCAGGGGCAGCGTTTGCGCCTCGTCCAGCACAATGACACTCCCAGCAATGTTGTGCAACTTTCGGCATTGCGTTGTGCGATCAGAGAACAGCGATTCAAAAAACTGCACCGCAGTGGTCACCACAATGGGCGCATCCCAGCTTTCCATGGCCAATCGCAGCTTGTCTCGGTAATCCGCTTGGCGGGGTTTGCTGGCCGTTTTTATTTCTTCGGGCAACTTGTCACGATCAAAAGCACTGTGATGCTCAAGCACCGCATCTTTGTGCTCACCCATGGCCTGGCGAAATACATCGGCGGTTTGCTCAATGATGCTGGTGAATGGAATGACGTAAATCACGCGACGCAACTGATGCTGAACCGCATGATCCAACCCGAAGGCCAGCGATGTCAGTGTTTTTCCACCGCCCGTGGGCACCGTCAGTGAATACAAGCCGGACTCGCGGGGTTTGAGCGCTTGTTGGCGTGCATGGGTCAGAATGTGTTGCCGCAAGACATTCACATCCGTCTGTTTTGCCCCTTTAGCCAGCTGCTGCAAATATTGGCTTAATTGGGCTTGCAGAATTGCGATGTTGGGGAAATCAGTCGCTAATGGAGCTTTGCCGTCGGTAGAACGTGCATGGTTTTCTGTGTCGATGCGGTCTGCGTCAATCAGGCATGAAAAGAGCATCCGAGCGAAAAACATCAAGCCAAAATTGGTGTACTTACCTTGCGGTAAATGTGGCTTCAATGCGGGAGTTCGCAATGTCTTTGGAAGCTCAATTTCCTGTCGCCAGAGTTCGTCTAAATCAGGGAGGTTTTTGCCAAACTCCAAGGCCAATCGTTGTTTCAGGTTTGAGCGTTCCTGCCCTTCGTCATTCCCATTGGCCAAACCTGTGTGGTGCCCAGCAATCGCAAAGGCCAATAGTTTGCCCAGCGGCAGGAATTGCGGCCCCATGATTTTGACGATGTGGTCAACCACAACCTTGGCCCCTGCCGTCGCATGATCGGCCCGCTCATTGCTGCCATGCAGTCGCTTCTGAAAAGCTTGCGAGTATTTGCCCAAGTCATGCAGTAACCCGACCAAGTGAGCCCAATCTGCGGCCCCAAATGCTTTCGCTCGGGTTTGCGCCAGCTGTGCCACTGACGTGAGGTGATCTTTGAGGGGCTGCCAATCCGTGCCATCTGAACGATTGCCTGTGTGGGCGTAATAGGTTGGTGTGGCTTGCTCATTCATGCACCAGCCCCCGAATCACCCCTGCGCGCACTCCAAATAGAGAAGTTGCAAAAGCAAGCATCATGCAGCCATATAAAACATTAACTTTAGATCTCATTGATCACCAGAATAATTGTTTTTAGACTCAAATATTGAGACGCCTCAAAATTTCTTGTGTGTTATTTTTGTGGGCACAATAAAGAAGCCAAATCATCTGCTTTGACTTGGTCAACCATCAGCGCAAGTCAAGCGCTTAAAACACAACACCATGAGCAAACGCAAAACCCAGTCACACATGCCCGACACTGACAACCCGGCCTGGACGTCAGAGGACATGGCCAAAGCAAGGCCTGCCAGTGAGGTGCTCAACCAACTTTTCAGTCCTGAACGGGCGCAGTCTTTATTGACACCACGCGGTAGGCCCAAAGCCGAAGTGACAAAGGTTCGGGTGGGCATCCGGCTGTCGCCGGAAGTGATTGCGCATTTCAAAGCCAGCGGCGATGGCTGGCAAACACGCATTGACGCTGCGCTGCGTCAATTCATTGCGGAACACCCCGGCTAGCGTCTTATCGAGCGCGCAGTCGGGCCAAGCTGAGCGCCGCCCCCAGGCCTGCCGTCACGGCGCCCAGCATGATCGCCCGACCCGCGCCGAGCGGCCCAAACAAGTTGAAACACAGGGCCACCAAAGCGGCCCCGCTGGCCTGCCCGATCAGCCGCGCCAAGGCCACCATGCCGCTGGCACCACTGGTGCGGTGGGCTGGTGCACTGGTCATGATGGCGCGCAAATTCGGTGACTGGAACAAACCAAATCCCATACCGCACAGCGCCATGCACAACGCCATCAGGCCGAATGACACCTGCGCCCCCATCGCGCCCAGCCCGGCCATGCCCAAGCTCAAAATGCTCAAGCCCACACCGCCCAAAATGGCGGGTGGGTATCGGTCAGACAGCGTGCCTGCGACGGGTGCCATCACAGCCACCACCAGCGCCCAGACCGACATGAGCACCCCCGTTTCCAAGGGAGGACGCCCCAGCTGCTGTTGAAAAAAGAAAGGCAAAGCCACGAACGCCAAACCCTGGGTCGTGAAAGAGCTGAACGAGGTGAACACCGACAAGCTGAACAAGGGCCTGCGCATCAAATCCACGGGCAGCACAGGCGCCGCTTGTCCGCGCTGGCGCAGCAGCAAGCAGTAGCCACTGCCCAGCATCAGCACCAGTGAACCGACCACCACGACAACCCCTTGTTGCTGCGCAATGGCACTGAGCATGAACACCAGCGACGCAAAGCAAACGGCCGACAACAGCGCCAGAACACCGTCATAGGGCGCGTCGGGCTTTGCAACCGCCGTGCGGGGCAGGTAACGCCGAGCGAGCAACAGCCCCATCAAGCCCAGCGGGGCCTGCAAACCAAACAACCAAGGCCATGGCAAAAAAGCCAGCAACACGGAGGCCACTGTCGGCCCCAAGCTGTAACCCAAGCCAACGATCAAGGCGTTGAGGCCTGCGCCGCGACCCAACTTCTCAGGCGGAAAAATGCGCTGGATCAGGGCCAAGTTGACGCTCATGACCCCTGCCGCACCCACACCTTGGATGGCACGGAAAAAGGCCAACCATTCCAAGCGCGTGGCACAGGCGCTGCCCAGCGCCGCCAAATTGAACAGCAACATGCCCAGCAAAAACACCTTGCGCGCACCCCAGCGGTCTCCCAACGCGGCCAGTGGCAACAGCACAGCCACCACGGCCAGCTGATACGCATGGACCACCCAGACCGACTCGGCAGGCGTGCGCTGCATGGCCGCGCCGATGGCAGGCAAGGCCGTATTAGCGACCGATTGATCGAGCGAGCCGAGAAAAACAGCGAGCAGCAGGGACAGCAGGGCCATCCAGTGCGTGCCGTCTGGTGTGGACTTGACGGCAGCGGTCATCCGGGGCTTCAGGCCTTGGCCGCTTCGAGCGTGTCACGCGTCTGCAGGGCCACCTTGCGCGCGGCCTCGGCAAAGTCTTCGCCGCTCGATGCGTAAAGCACGGCGCGTGACGAGTTGACGATGATCGAACCCGCGCTGGAGCCGTCGGCATTCGCACGCCAACCGGCCTTGACGGTGGCCACGGCGTCGCCGCCTTGTGCACCCACACCGGGGATCAACAGGGGCACCGTGGGGGCGAGTTCGCGCACGCGTTCGATCTCTGCGGGGTAGGTCGCACCCACCACCAAACCCAACTGGCCGTTCAGGTTCCAGGGGCCTTGGGCCAATTTGGCGACGTGCTCGTACAGCAAAGGCTGGCCTTCGACCGAAGCCAAACGCTGGTTTTGCAGATCGTCGCCGCCGGGGTTGGAGGTGCGGCACAGCAAAAACGCGCCTTTGCCGTGGTACTTCAAATACGGGGCCACCGAGTCCCAGCCCATGAAGGGCGAGAGGGTCACGGCGTCGGCACCGTAGCGCTCAAAGGCTTCTTTGGCGTACTGTTCGGCCGTACTGCCGATGTCGCCGCGCTTGGCATCCAGAATGATCGGCACATGCGGGGCCACGCGGCGCATGTGCTCCATCAGGCGTTCGAGCTGACCTTCGGCGCGGTGCGCGGCAAAGTAGGCGATTTGCGGCTTGAAGCTGCTGACCAGATCGGCCGTGGCGTCGACGATGCGGGCGCAAAAGTCGTAGATCTTGTTGGCGTCGCCCTTCATGCCCGCAGGGAACTTGGTGGGTTCGGGGTCCAGGCCCACACAAAGCATGGAGCCGTTTTGGCGCTCGGCGGCGCGCAGCATGTCAAGGAAGGTCATGCGCTGATTTTAAAGGGGCGGGCTAAGATCCCCGCCATGCACAAGCTTTCTACGCGCCAATGGACGGTTCTGGTTTTGCTCACCTTGGTGTGGGGCATCAATTGGCCTGTCATGAAAATCGGCGTCACAGGTTTCCCGCCCCTGACTTTTCGGATGCTGTGCATGTGGCTGGGCACACCCGTGCTGGGGCTGGCCTTGTGGGCCATGAAAGTGCCGTTTCGCATCGAGCGCAAACACTGGCGCGAGTTGTTGGTGCTGGCGGTGTTCAACATGTTTTTCTGGCACGGCCTGATCATCGTGGCGGTGCAGTCGCTGTCCAGCGGGCGGGCCGCCATCTTGGGTTACACCATGCCCATGTTCTCGGCGCTGCTGGGTGCCGTGGTGTTTGGAGATCGGCTGTCACAGCGGGCGTGGGGCGGCGTGGCGGCAGCGGCTTTGGGCGTAGTTTTGCTTTTGTGGCACGAACTCTCCAACCTGAGCGGCAGGCCCGTGGGCGTGCTGCTCGCTTTGGGCGCGGCCAGCACCTGGGCCTTGGGCACGCAACTGCTGCGTCGCACCACGATGCCTGTGCCCACATTGGCCATTTCGTTCTGGATGGCCTTGATGACCACGGGCGTGATGACCGTGCTGGCCTTCGTGCTGGAAAGTGACCAGTGGCATGCCCCGTCTGACGCCACTTGGGGGGCGATTGCTTTCAATGCCCTGCTGGTCTTTGGCTTTGCTCAGACGGCTTGGTTTTACCTGGCCCGCAGCCTGCCGCCCGTGGCCTCGACCCTGAGCGTGATGTTGATCCCGGTGCTGGGCGTCTTCAGCGGCGCGCTGTGGCTGGGCGAGGTGCTGCACTGGCAGGACTGGGCGGCCGTGGGGCTGATGATGCTGTCGATTGCGGCGGTGTTGTGGCCCAAGCGGCAAGTGGTCAACTGAACGCGCTTGGTTTGCCGAGGCCTCATCGCGGCGGGAGCGCCGCTCCTAACTGACATCGGCTGCTGTGGGAGCCGCGCCCTCGCGGCGAATCCGAGTGCTTTGCGAGCGGTCTACAGCGACTGGGACACCCCAAATCAACCCTGAACGGTCTTGAGCGCCAGCAGCAAGTCGGCCCAAGCCTTGGCCTTGTCGGCCGGGTTGCGCAGCAAATAGGCCGGGTGGTAGGTCACCACCACCGGCACGCCGTGGGCTTGGTGCACACGTCCGCGCAGTTTGCCAATTGGCTCGGTCGATTGCAGCAAAGACTGCACAGCAAAGCGGCCCATGGCCAAAATGATTCTGGGCTGCACCAAGGCCACTTGCCGCTCAAGGTAGGGGGCGCAGGTTTGCAGCTCCAGTGGCTCGGGGTTGCGGCTGCCGCTCGGGCGGCATTTGAGGATGTTGGTGACGTAAACGCCTGCCGGGCCTTGCGCCTGGCGGCTCAAACCAATGGCCTTGAGCATGTTGTCGAGCAGCTTGCCGGTCTGGTCCACGAAGGGCTCGCCTTGCAGGTCTTCGTGTTCGTCTGGGGCTTCGCCGATCACCATCCAGTCGGCATGGCGCTCACCCACACCAAACACTGCGCCCTTGCGGCCTTGGCACAGGCCGCAGGCCCGGCATTCGGCCACCGTGGCTTGCAGGCTGTCCCAATCCATCTGGCCCACGCCTGCGGGCAAAGGCACCGCATCGTCAGGCAAAGCGGCCGCTGCCGGGGCCACAGGGCGCGGTGCTGGAGCCGGTGCGGGCCGCGAAGGTGCTTGTGCGACCGGGGGGATGGCCACTGCAGGGTTTGGCGCAGATTCAGCAGGCGGCGGCGCAGTGGGTGCTGGAGCTGCTGCCAATGCGGCAGCCAACTCGGGCGCAGGCACCACGTCCACCGGGGCCTGCGGCCACCACACGCGCACGCCCATCTCGGCCAGCATGGCGCGTTGGCGTTCGTCCAGGTCAAATCGGGTGGGG
>CANBTZ010000049.1 GCA_947372495.1 Comamonadaceae bacterium
GTCTACCTCAAGGCCCCCGACTTTTACACCCGCAACCCCAACGACCGCTCGTGGATGTACGTGGTGGTCAACCCCGAACTGCGTGCCTTCATCATGTCGGTGGACGGTGTGAGCGAGTTCGCTTTCCACATCCAGATGGCCGACGACGCGGCCACCGAAGCCCTGACAGAAGCCGATGCGCGGCGCTTGTTTGCGCAGGCCTTTGGGCAGCCCATCGACATCGAGATCCTGTCGATGGCGACCTGGATGGCAGGCCATGCCTTGGTGGCCGAGTCCTTTCAACTAGGGCGCGTGTTTTTGGGTGGCGATGCGGCGCACCTGTTCACCCCCACGGGTGGCTTGGGCTACAACACCGCGGTCGAAGACGCAGTCAACCTCAGCTGGAAGCTCGCCAGCGTGCTCAAGGGTCAGGCCCCTGCACAGTTGCTGGACAGTTATCACCTCGAGCGACACGCTCTTGCCGTGCGCAACACCGGCTATGCACGCCAGTTTGCCGACTCCATCGGCCTGTTTGACGCCGCCCCCGAACTCGAAGACAACAGCGCGCAAGGCGAAGCCGCCCGAGCTGTCGCGTCGGATTACCTCAACGGCCATGTGCGGCGCGAATTCAACATCCCGGGCGTGACCTTTGGCGGACGCTACGACGGCAGCCCCATCATCGTGGGCGACGGCAGCACCGCCCCGCCCGACGCGGCCAACAGCTACACGCCCTGCGCCACACCGGGCGGCCGACCACCCCACGCTTGGCTGCCCGATGGCCACTCGCTGTTTGACACCTTTCACACCGAATGGACCCTCTTGGTGATGGGCCCTGACGGTGCCGACGCCACCGCTTTTGAACGCGTGGCCGCTTCCATGGGCGTGGATTTGAAAGTGGTGCACCAGCCCAGCAGCGAAATTTTGGCGCTCTACGAAGCGCCCATGGTCTTGATCCGACCTGACCAAATCGTGGCTTGGCGTGGGCACAGCGCAGAGCAGGCATCCGCCGTTCTGGCGCAAGTGCTCGGGGGAGGCGCTACAGTGCGTGCCTGACACCACGAATGCCTCCACATGAACGCACGCCTGCCCACGCCCGACAAAGACGCCATCGCCCTGCTCCCGCCGTTTGAGCGGGTGGACCTGGACCGCATCACGCTGGTCTGCACCGGGACACAAGCGCGGCAAGCGCAAACGCAGCTGGTGCAAGCGCGCGCCTGGGGCTTTGACACCGAGTCCAAACCCACTTTCAGGGTGGGCGAGCAGTCAGACGGGCCTCATGTGCTGCAACTGTCCACCGCCGAGCGGGCTTGGGTCTTTCAGCTGCACGACCCCGAATGCCGCGCCGTGGCGGCCGAACTGCTGGCGCTGCCGGGCATCGTCAAGGCCGGGTTTGGCCTGGGTGACGACCGCAAACGCATCGTTCAAAAACTGGGCATCGAGCCCCAAGGCATTTTGGAACTCAACACCGTGTTCCACCAACGCGGCTACCGCAAAGACATGGGCGTCAAAGGCGCGGTGGCGGTGCTTTTCAACCAGCGCTTCATCAAATCCAAAAAAGCCGCCACCAGCAACTGGGCCAATGAGCGGCTGAGCGAATCGCAACTGGTTTATGCCGCCAACGACGCCTATGCCGCCATTCGGGTCTGGCAAGCTTTGGGCTTGGCTGTCTGAGCTGGCGTGACTGCGCATTTGAAAGCCTGAGCGCCTGAACACCCAGACTTCAAGCCAGCCTGTTCAGGGCAAGCTGCGGGTATAGACCGCCATCGCTTCGATCTCTTCGTCCGTCAGGCTGCGGGCAGCACTGGCCATGGTGCCGTCCATGTCGGCGCGAACACCACTGCGCAAGTTGCGCAGCTGCTGGACGAAATACTCGCTCGATTGCCCTGACAGACGCGGCACATGCTTTTGCCCCTGCAGTTGCGCGCCGTGGCAAGACGAGCAGTATTGCTGCTGCGCAATGTGCTGACCCCGGGCGATTTTTTCAGCGTCACCACCGGCCACGGCGGGCGGAGGTGGCAGCGCTGCATAGTGGGCCGCGATGTCGCGCATGTCCTGCTCGCTCAGCGTGGCGGCGATCGCCTCCATGCCGCCGCCCTTGCGGCGTTGGTCACGGAACTGCAGCAGTTGGTAGAAGATCGACAGCTGCGGCTGCGCGGCCAAATGCGGAAAGCCCGGCAAGGCAGACACACCGCTCTCACCGTGGCAAGCCGCACAGATCTGGGCTTTGGCCTTGCCCGCCACCGCATCGGGTGCGGCGTGGCTGGGCACACTGCCCAGTGCGCACATGAAAAAGGCCATTCCCTGAATGGCCTTGGACAAACGAAGTGTCATCACTTAGCGTGTGAGATGCGGAAGATGGCACCGGCCACGTCGTCCGACACGAGCATCGAGCCGTCTTTCATGACGTGCACATCGGCAGGACGCCCCCAGAAGTCATCGCCCTGGATCCAGCCCGACACGAACACCTCTTTTTTGGTCACATTGCCCTTGGCATCCAACGCCACGCGGACCACATCGAAGCCGGTCTTCTTGGTGCGGTTCCAAGAGCCGTGCTCGGCGATGAAGATGTTGTTTTTGTATTCAGCGGGGAACTGCTTGCCAGTGTAAAAACGCATGCCCAAAGCGGCCACATGGGGGCCAATCTTCATGACAGGCTTGTCGAACTCATCGCATGAGCGGCCTTTGCCGAAATCGATGTCCAACAAATCGCCTTGGTGGCAGAACGGATAGCCAAAGTTCATGCCCTTGCGGGTCACGCGGTGCAGCGTGTCATTGGGCAGGTCGTCGTTCACCCAGTCGCGGCCATTGTTGGTGAACCACAGCTCTTTGGTGGTGGGGTGAAAGTCCATGCCTACGCTGTTGCGCACGCCGTGGGCCACAGTTTCCAGGATATTGGTCTTGAGGTTCAGACGCACGATGACGGCGTGCGTCACGGGTTGGACCGTGATGTTGGCTGGCGTGCCGATCTGGAAATACAGGTAGTTGCCGTCTGGGCTGAGCTTCATGAACTTCCAGCCGTGGGGCTCGTCCTTGGGCAGTGCGTCAAACACGACCACAGGCGCTGGTGGGTTGTCCAGGTTGGCTTCGATGTTGTCGTAACGGATGATGCGCGACAACTCAGCGACGTACAAAGAGCCGTCCTTGAACGCCACGCCGTTGGGGCGGTGCAGGCCTTTGGCGATGGTCTTGACTTCGCGCTTGCCGTCTTTTTCAACCACGGCGTACACATTGCCTGGGAAACGCGTGCCCACAAACAGGGTGCCCTTGGGGGTTTCCACCATCGAGCGGGCGTTGGGCATGCCCGAAGCCCACAGCTCGGCCTTGAAGCCAGCGGGCACTTTGAGTTTGTCGGTGGGAATGTCGCTGACGGGCAATGCCGTCATGCCCGGTGGGTGGGGCACCAGGTTCAGTGCTGCTTGCTCAGCTGTGCGGCCCTGCGCCCAAGTAGGAGGGATGGCAGATGCCGGCGGCGCAGCAGGCGCTTGGGCCATGGCCAAGCCTGACAAGGTCAGACTCAAAGCCACAGTGGCTTTTTGGAGGGAATGGTTGACAGACTTCAATTTCACGGCGGGCTCCTAGATGAAGACCGTGATTAAAGACCCAAGCCCTGCCCTTGAAAGTCGCCTAGGTGATTCGTGGGGTTATTGCACGCCAGCAAAGCTCAGCCCAGCGGCTGGAGTTCGGGCTCAGCCCCTTCAGGCAGTGGGTATTGGTCGACGTTGAGCGACATGCACACGAGCGTGTAGTAACTCAGCGTGGCCATCAGGTCGACCACGCCGCGCTCATCAAAATGAGCGACGACATCGGCGTAAGCCGCGTCGCTGACTTGGCGATGGTCGATCAACTCACGGCAAAAGCGGAAAACCGCCCGCACCTCGGGGGCCAAACCGTCGGGTACGTCACGCCCCTGTGCAATGGACTGCACCAAGTCGGCGGGCAGCCCAGCCGCCTCGGCGATCGGGCGATGCGCCCACCACACAAACTGCGCGGTCCAGTCTCGGGCCATCATCAAAATGGCCAACTCGTTCAAGGCCAAGGGCAAAGAAGAATCAAAGCGGGTTTGCGCACCGAACTGCTGAGCCAAGTTGCCCACCTCGGGGCTGCGCAGCAGCACGTTGTATGGGCCTTGCATCGCACCGCGCTTGCCACTCAGCACAGCACGCGTCATGGCTTGCTGCGCTTCGCTCATGGTCTCCCAAGTCAGCGGCTTGAAGCGGTGCCCCCGCATTTCAAAAGCGGGAACGCTGTTCGGTGCGGACGGGTCGGAGGGGGTCATGGTGGGGTTCGTTTCTTTGTCAAACCGGCTTGTCGCCTTTGAGCGTGATGCGGTTCAACACACGGCGGTAGCCGTGGTAATCGTTGATCGGGTTGTGCTGTGCGCAGCGGTTGTCCCAGAAGGCCAGTGCATCGGGCTCCCACGCCCAACGGCAGGTGAACTCGGGTTTGACCTGGTGCTGGAACAAGAAGTTCAGCAGCGAGGCGCTTTCTGCATCGGTCAAACCCACGATGCCTGAGGTGTGGGCCACATTCACATAAAGCGCTTTGCGGCCCGTTTCGGGGTGGGTGCGCACCACCGGGTGCGTGCTGGTGAAGTCCTTGGGGGCTGAGGCTTTGCCATCGGACTTGAGTCGGTCCTCACGGGTTTTGGACACATCGGCCTTGGCCGAGCTGCTGATGCCCTGCAAGCCGACCAGCATGCGCTGCATGGTGTCCGACAAGGCTTCGTAAGCCGCGTACTGGCTGGCAAACAAGGTGTCACCGCCAAAGGGCGGGATCTCGCGCGCCAGCAGCATGGAGCCCATGGGCGGCTCGTCCAGATACGTGGTGTCGGAGTGCCACACCCCGCCAAAATTCACCGTCTCGTGCTCGAGCTTTTTGACTTCAATGATGTGCGGAAATCCATCAATGCCTTTGACAAAGGGGTACTCCACAGGCTCGCCCATGGCTTGGGCAAACGCCATGAATTGCGCGTGACTCAGCGGCTGCTGGCGCAAGAAGATCACTTCATTTTTCAGGAACACGTCCCGGATGTCAGCGGCCAACGCAGACGAAATAGGCTGGGTCAAATCCACACCTGAAATTTCAGCGCCAATGGCACCGGCCAATCGTTTGATTTTCATGTCAAGGGCCCTTGTGGGCTTAGGGTTAATCGGCTGTTGCGCCTGAACTCTTCACGACCGCAGCCCAAGTCTTGATGTCTGATTTGAGCATGGCCTGCAATTCTTGAGGTGTGCTCTCAAATGGCTCGGCACCCAAGGCCGCAAACTTGTCTTGCAGGTCCTTGTCTTCCATGACTTTTTTGACGTCGGCATTGATTTGACGAACCACCGACGCAGGCGTGCCCTTGGAGGCGAACAGCCCGAACCAGGGGTTGATCACAAAGCCCGGATAGCCGGATTCGGCAATGGTCGGGATCTCTTTGAAGGCCGCTGCACGCCTAGAGCCCGTCACAGCCAAACCTTTGACCGTGCCACCTCGGATGTGCTGTGCCACCGAAGGCAAGCTGGTGAAAACCACCTGGATCTGGCCCGAAATCAAATCGGTCAATGCAGGCGCTGCGCCCTTGTAAGGCACATGCTGCATCTTGGCCCCGCTGGCGGTGTTGAACATCTCGCCCAGCAGATGGTTGACTGAGCCATTGCCCGCTGAGCCAAACGACACGGGCTTGCTGGCGGCATAAGCCACCAAGCCCTTGATGCTGCTGGCCGGGACGGCCGAGTTGACCACCGCCACAAAAGGCACGTTGGCCAGCGTGGCCACAGCCACGAAATCGTTCTCAGGGTCAAACGGCAGCTTGCTGTAAATGCTGGGGTTGATGGCGTGCGAGCCCACATAAGACATCAGCAGCGTGTAGCCATCGCCCGGGGCTTTGGCCACCACGTCCATGCCAATGTTGCCGCCCGCCCCTGCCCGGTTTTCGACCACCACAGCTTGGCCCCATTTTTCGGACAGCTTTTGCCCCACGATGCGCGCCAAGGCGTCCGAAGCGCCACCAGGCGTTTGGGGCACAACGATGCGCACTGGCTTGGTTGGGAAAGCGATGGGCGCGGTTTGCGCGTAGGCGAGTTGACCGCCAGCGATGGAGAGCACCAAGCCCAAAACAAATCGCAGACGCAGGCCGCAGCCAGCAACAGTGCTGAAGTTCATGAAAGCATTTCCAAGCCGTTGAAGACTTTAAATTTTGGCATGCACTCTCGCGTTCACCAGTCTTGCAGATGACAGGCCGATGCAGCCTGGTCGGCCTTGTCTTGTCAGCGCTCCAGCTCGCCGCCCGCAAGCCAGCGTGCGCCGCGCTGGTACAGCTCGTTGACCACATGCCCTTTGAGCATGGGCATGTCCATCTTGACCTGGTAGCCAATGCGCGTCTGGATGTAGGCCAGGTGCCGATAGCCTTCCGGAAAGGTGGCCAGTGCAGCGGTGTCCAGCTTGAGGACCGCGGTGGAGTCCACCGGATCGATGCGGTCTTTTTCGTAGATCGGCTGGCGGTGCAGCAGTTTCCACTCGCCGTTGTGGCGCGTCACGAAATCGTAAAACCGACCCGTGCACACCACATCGCACAACACCGGGCCGTTTTCGCCCTCCACCATGCCGCGCTGGGAGATGGTCATCTTGGTCTGTGCGATGGCGCGGTCACCCGCCACTTCGATGGCCGAGCCACCCAAAAAGTGCAGGATGCTCACCCCCTTGGCCCAGCCTTCTTGCGTGACGCGGATGAAGTCGGCAAAAGGGCCCTGAAACCAAGTGGCCATCATCACCCCGTCAGGGTGCCAGACGGTGGCAAAGCGGTCCCAATCGCCCGCATCGCGCCACACGGCCCAGCGTTCGACCATTTGGCGGATCAAGATTTCGTCATGGATGGCATTGTTCATGGGGGTGTTGCTTTGAAAATTCAAGACGCGGTGAAGTCCACTTGGTGGCGCGCAATGCGCAGGCCCTCAAGTTCATTTTTGACCCGTTGGTGCTCAGGGTGGCTGGCGTACGCATCCAGCGACGCTTGATGGTCGAACTCAGAGTACAGCACCACGTCACACGCATAGTCGATGCGGCTGGTGTCGACACCGATCTCCAGCTTCAGCAAGCCAGGGATCTTGCCCTGCAAGCTCTCAAAGCTGCGTTGGACTTGCGCGATGGCCTGTGCTCTTTCTTCGGGCGTATGGCCACGCACGTTCCACATCACGATGTGTTTGATCATGGAAAGCGACTCAGACTGCGGGCGGAAAGCCGACTTTTTGGGGCCACAGATTCACAAACGCGTGCACCGTGGTGCTGCCGTACAAACCCGCTTTGGTGAAAGGCTCCTCCGCCAGCCAGGCGTGCGCGGCATCGCGGCTGGGGAAGTCGATCACCAACAAACTGCCCAACATGGTTTGGCCGTCGTCGTGGGTGAATGGCCCCGCAAAGGCCATGCGGTCGGCCGCAGCGGCCAAATAGGCCTTGTGCTCAGGGCGCACACGCTGGCGCATTTCTGCGTGGTTGGGTTTGTCGATCAGGATGAAGGTAAACAGCATGTTAGTTATCCATGTTCAAGCTGGGGCGGGCGGCTGTGTAGAAATGCTCGACCATCTTGGGCAGCTGCCGCCGCTTGGTCACCCCATGGGCTCGGGTTCCTATGGCAATCATCGAATACTCCTGGGCATTGAAGCGCTCAGTGTGGCGACAGACCTGACATCCATCAAGAATGCCATGTCCTGTGGGGGACTTCGCTTGACATCGCGGCCCCAAGAGCACAACAACGCCCTCAGCACGCGGACGTGATCATGGCCTTGCACGCCAAGCCCCCTAAAATCGGCACAGCTCCAAGCTGGCTGTTCCAGCACGACCCACCTGAACCTGCAACATGTCCGAAAACACGGCCCCCAACGACGCAACTCACTCACACCCCACAAGCTCGGTGCTGGAGTTTGCCAACGCCTTGTGGCGCGTGCGGCGGCCCAAACCCTTTGTGTTGGTGATTGAAGGTGAAGTCGGTCGTGAAGGCACCGAGCCCAACGACTACCTGCACGACAAATTGCTCTTGCCAGAGTGGCGCGAGGCCTTTTACCAATTGGTCGATGACACAGGCTTGGTCGTCTGCCTGAACTCGCACACTCTCCACCCCAGCTACCGCGATGTGCGTGGGCGCTCCAGCAAAGGGCGCCTGAGCCAAGGCGAGTACTACCACCACGACGGCTGCACTGGCCCTGTCAAGCCGCGTTTTGTAGAAATCCGCTGCCCCATCCAGCCGCAAACACGCGGTGTGGCCACCGCCGTGGCACCCCACCGCGACGTGGTCAAAGCCATGGTGCAAGTGTTGCCGGTCGAGTTGATCACCAATGCAGCCTTGGCTGAGCAAGACATGAGCACCGAAGCACTGAACCAAATGGACAATGCCGCGCTCGACCACTTGCAAGGGCTCATCACCCGTACCGTGCGCAAGAAGCTCAACGCCGAAGGCGCACGCAGCTACTTCCGCCAAGTGGATGCCGCCGCCAACGCCTACTTTGAACCTTGGGCCTTGGGCGAAAGCCGCTTTATTGCCAACGCCAACAGCGGCGTGACCATGCAACATCGCCGCGCCTACCAAGCCCCACACACCGGCGGCGTGGCCAATGGCCACTTGGTCAAGCGCTGGACCCATGAAGAGCTGCTGCTGCCCGGCCAGGTGGTGGACCAAGCCTTGATCGCCGCGCTGTGCAGCGAAGAAGGCGATGAAGTGGATGGGGAGCGGGCTGAGGGCTGTTACCTCCGGGCGCATTGACCTGAGAAATCTCTCAAGCGAACGGCCCTTTGCCGCACAAGTGACAGTTCTCAAAGCCGAGCGTACATAGAGTGCGGGTAGACCACCCACCGAAAGAGCACCCATGACGCCTGCCTCCACTTCAGCACAAGCACCAGTGCACGCCCAAGATGACCCCGTTTGGCAAGCCAAAGTCCATTTGGCCGCCGCTTTGCGCATGGCGGTGATGCACGATTTCGACGAAGGCATCGACAACCATTTCACGGTCGTCGTGCCGGGCCGTGAAGACCAATACCTGATCTCGCCCTTTGGCGTCCACTGGTCCGAAGCCAAAGCAAGCACCATGATGGTTTTCAACGAAGCGGGCGAAACACTGGAAGGCAACGGCGTGGTGGAACTGTCAGCGCAGTCCATCCACGCTCCGGTGCACCGCCTGACAGGAGCGAAAGTGGTGCTGCACACCCACCAGCCCTGGGCATTGGCTTTGAACATGCTCAAAGCCAACCGTTTGCTGCCCGCCACCCAAACTGCGGCATTCTTTGATGGCGCCATCGCCTACGATGACCACTACACCGGGCTGGCCGCAGAATTGTCGGAGGGTGAGCGCTTGTCGCAGCTGATGACTGGCGGCAAGACAGTCCTCTTCATGAAAAACCACGGCGTGATGACGATTGGTGACACCGTGGCGCAAGCCTACCGCAGGCTCTACAAACTCGAAAAAGCCTGCCGCACCCAAGTGCTGGCCATGGGCACTGGGCAGCCCTTGAACGTGCTGACGGAATCCGTGATCCAGCGCATCAAATACCCCAGCCCCCAAGACCGCCACCCCCGAAGCGAACGCGAGCGCCTGTTTTTTGAAGCCATGATGCGGGTGGTCGACCGGGTCAATCCAGGTTATGCCGATTGAAGCGGGACAGGCCCCCGACCAAGGCCTTTGACCCTTCCTGAATCAGGCTGACACCTGCGGAATTGCACTGAAATCATTGGGTTTTCAAGACTTTGACGATGGCGTCTCTAAGTGGGTACAAATGCGCATTGCCGTCAAATGAGGCCTGCGGACTGTTTGCCGTGTGAACAATGACAGTTTCAGCTATGGGGTCGATGAAAATGGCTTGCCCGTTTGTGCCTAAAAACATGGACCGCCCATCCGCAGCTTGGGGTATCCAGATGTGTAGTCCGTATTTCGGCTGACCTCTGGGTTGCGGCTTGTCCAAGCGCAGCGTGGTCATTTGGTTGATCCATGAGTCGGGAACAATTTGCTTGTCCCCAACCTTGCCTTTCGTCATCACAAGCAATCCAAGCCTAGCGTAGTCACGCAGGGTCGCAGCAAACACCCCCTGAACGCCTTCTTCCCCTCTGCGATTTTTGATCCAGTAGGCGGGTGCTTCAGCTCCCATAGGCTGCCAAACTCTTTCTTGGAGGAATTGCGTATGGGTTTGATGAGTTCGTGCTTGCAAAACCGCACCCAACATGGCGGAAACAGCGCCGTTGTAGTGAAAAACCTTGCCAGCAGGATGCAGGTCTCGTTTATCTCGCAAGAACTGCTGAACGTTCTGATGGGGAGAAATGATGGGACTGGTGGACTGATTGCGGTAGGTTGATCATGCTGTTCATGTTGTCGCAAGTATTTGTCTTACGGTAGGTTTGTTGAAAAGGTATTGATTGACGGTGAAGACATCAATCTGGAGCAAGTCACCAGAGGCCTAGCTTGGGTCTACACTGACTACATCAAAGAGCTTGCATCGGAGGATCGCGAGCTTTGTAAAAACATTGAAGCGGGACTACGCCAAACTGGCCGATCGACCCGACACGCAAACGGTGATGGCACAGCTGCCCAAATGGTTCGATGACTACAATTGTTCTCACCCGCACAGCGCATTGGGCTACGTGCCACCCAAGCTGTTCAGTGAGAAACGAGCGGTAAATTAAACATACCGGCGGTACTGGGTTACGGGGTCAACACCACCCCGTACTAAAAAACTACTATAATTTTAATTTTCAGAGGCCGTTATGGGATTCTATTTCACTGTACACACGTTGCTTGGCTTAATTCTCGGATCAGCATCATGGCTGACTATCCAAGGGAAAAATGACTTTGTCTCAGTTCCGCTTTGGGTGCACACTCGAGGATATCAATTCCAACTGATGGCTGGTGCTGCCAGTTTATTGGCGATCGTCACAACCTTTATTAATTACAGCTTTCTTTGGACTATAGCTACAGCCGCAGAAATTTTCTTTGGGATGTTTCTTTCTTCTCTATTAAATATGAGCTTGTGTGCTTTTGTTGTGATCACATCCGTTCTTTCGACTCCAATAATTATGGGGGCGCTTTGGAAATTTTGGTATTTGTAATTTGATTTTAATAAATAAATAGAGGAATTATTATGTTTGGAATTATTTGGTACAGGACTAAAGTCCTTAACATTTGTAGCAAAGAATTTAACTATAGTGTTTCAACACCGGGCTCCCAGCAAGAATTATTTAACCGTGCTACAAGAGGCGCATTTGAAAATAAGCTCAATGAATATGACGGGGCTATTGCAGTTATGTTGGCTGTAGTGCGTACCTTGATTTCTCCAACAAGTGGCAATGCTGAGGAGTTTTATGTTGATGTATTATTTAAAATAATAAGTATCATCTCAAAATCAAAAATGGGCCAAGATCTCTTGAGCATTCATGTAATGGAATATCCTGAGCATTTTAGTATTGATTTCATGGAAAAATGGCCGCAATTAAAATTTATTGAATTATTTATTGCGCGTCCTGTGAAAATGAAAAATAAAATTGACGTTGAAAGTAATATGTTTTCAGAATCAGAAAATTGCAAGTCATTGGAAGAAATTAGTAATTCAGAAGCTGAAAATAAATCTACAAAAGAGCAGCGTCTGATTGAGTTAAGAGATCTGCGAGAAAAGAATTTAATTAACGATGAAGAATATTCCGATGCTAAGAAGGAGGTTTTAAGGAGCTAGTCTTGCTCGTATTGAAACATAAGCCGTGTATCGCTAGCCTATTTCATATATTTACTGAATCGCCCCGGAAATTGAGGAGGCTCCTTAATCTGAGAAGATGTAGCTAAGCTTAAGCCACGTAGCAAGAAATCAAGCAAGGGTACAAGCATACGTATACATACCCCCAAGCCACCCCCACCAAAGCAACCCCAAGCTCCCTTAGCTAAACAGCCACCCTCTCCACTTAACAAGCCCAACCCAAACGCTCTAAACGCTGTAAAGCCCTTACCTCCTACCAACCCTCAGCTTAAGCCACTCACAAAAGTCACTCCCATTCGATCGTCGCCGGTGGTTTTGAACTCACGTCGTATGTGACTCGGTTGATGCCGCGCACCTCGTTGATGATGCGGCCCGACACCTTCTTGAGTAGCGCATAAGGCAGCTCGGCCCAGTCGGCGGTCATGAAGTCGCTGGTTTGCACGGCGCGCAGTGCCACGACGTAGTCGTAGGTGCGGCCGTCGCCCATCACGCCCACGCTCTTCACGGGCAGGAACACTGTGAATGCTTGACTGGTCAAGTCGTACCAGGTCTTGCCAGTTTCGTCGGTGAAGTTGCGCAACTCTTCGATGAAGATGGCGTCCGCACGGCGCAGCAGGTCGGCGTATTCTTTTTTGACTTCGCCCAAGATGCGCACGCCCAGACCTGGGCCTGGGAAGGGATGGCGGTAGACCATCTCGCGGGGCAAGCCCAGGGCCACACCGAGTTCACGCACTTCGTCTTTGAACAGTTCGCGCAGCGGCTCCAGCAGCTTCAGGCCCAGCTGCTCTGGCAAGCCGCCCACGTTGTGGTGGCTCTTGATGGTCACGGCTTTCTTGCTCTTGGCGCCGCCCGACTCGATCACATCTGGGTAAATCGTGCCTTGGGCGAGGAAGGTCGCGCCTTTGTGGCCGCCGTCGCCTGCTTTCAATTTCGCAGCCTGCTCTTTGAACACGTCCACAAACAAGCCGCCAATGATCTTGCGCTTGGCTTCAGGCTCGCTCACGCCCGCCAGTTTGCCGAGGAACAAGTCGCTGGCATCGACGCGGATGACTTTCGCGTGCAGCTTGCCCACGAACATCTCCATGACCATGTCGCCTTCATTGAGGCGCAGCAGGCCGTGGTCCACAAACACGCAGGTCAGCTTGTCGCCGATAGCGCGGTGGATCAAAGCAGCAGCCACCGACGAATCGACGCCGCCCGATAAGCCGAGGATGACTTCTTCGTCACCCACTTGCTCGCGGATTTTGGCCACGGCTTCTTCGATGTAATCGCCCATGATCCAGTCTTGGCGGGCCTTGCAAATGTCGAGCACAAAGCGGTTGA
>CANBTZ010000050.1 GCA_947372495.1 Comamonadaceae bacterium
AGCTTTCCAAAGAACGCGACCGACATGGAAATGGCACGGCAGTTGTGCAATGTGGCGGGCGCCGAATACGGCCACAAGCCCGGCTTGATCGCCAAGATCGAGCGCGCGGAAGCGATCCCGCACTTGGAGGCCATTTTGTTGGCCAGCGATGGCATCATGGTGGCCCGCGGTGACCTGGCGGTGGAGGTGGGCAATGCGGCCGTGCCCGCCCTGCAAAAACGCATGATCAAGCTGGCCAAAGCGAATGACCGTGTGGTCATCACCGCCACGCAGATGATGGAAAGCATGATCACCAACCCGGTGCCCACCCGTGCCGAGGTGTCGGACGTGGCCAACGCGGTGTTGGACGGCACCGACGCCGTGATGCTGAGCGCCGAAACCGCTGCGGGCAAGTACCCGCTCGAGACCGTGGAAGAAATGGCCAAGATTTGCGCCGCAGCCGAAAGCGCCGAAGACCCAGCGCTGGACGCCGACTTCAAGGGCCAGATGTTCAGCCGCATCGACCAGTCGATCGCCATGGGGGCCTTGTTCACTGCCCACCACCTGGGTGCCAAAGCCATTGTGGCCATGACCGAATCGGGCTCGACCGCCCTGTGGATGAGCCGCCACCGTGTGCATGTGCCCATCTATGCGCTGACC
This sequence comes from Comamonadaceae bacterium, assembly GCA_947372495.1. Lineage (GTDB taxonomy): Bacteria > Pseudomonadota > Gammaproteobacteria > Burkholderiales > Burkholderiaceae_C > Limnohabitans_A. Next base: position 640 of record CANBTZ010000050.1, read on the forward strand.
ACCAAGCTGACCTCGCAGCGCAAGATGGCCCTGTTCCGCAATGTGCGTCCACTGCTGATGGACACCAGCGCCGACCGAGACACCGCGCTGGAACAGGCCGAACGCCACCTCAAAAAGCGCGGCATCGTCAGCACGGGCGATGTGTACGCCATCACCTGCGGCGAACCCATGGGCTCGCCCGGCGGCACCAACATGCTCAAGATCTGCCGCGTCGAGTGACGCGCCCACTGCGCTTGAGTGGGTTCGGGGCGGCGTCAGGCGTCACCCTTTAAAATCCCGGTCAGTTACAGGCGGGTTACCAACCCGCCCGCCAGTTTTTAAACTTTCGGGGATACCTCACCATGGCACTCGTTTCAATGCGCGAACTGCTGGACCACGCAGCCGCGAACGGCTACGGCATTCCAGCCTTCAACGTCAACAACCTGGAGCAGGTCCAGGCGGTCATGACCGCGGCCGACGAAGTCGGTGCCCCGGTCATCCTGCAGGCGAGCGCAGGCGCACGCAAATACGCGGGCGAGCCCTTCATCAAGCACCTGATTCAGGCCGCCACCGAGCAGTGGCCGCACATCCCGCTGGTGATGCACCAGGACCACGGCCAAAGCACGGCGGTCTGCCAAGGCGCGATCGATCTGGGTTTTTCGTCGGTGATGATGGACGGCTCTTTGCTGGAAGACGGCAAGACCCCCGCCAGTTTCGAGTACAACGTTGACGTGACCCGCCGCGTGGTGGACATGGCCCACAAGATGGGCGTGTCGGTCGAGGGCGAACTCGGTTGCCTGGGCAATCTGGAAACCGGCGAAGCGGGCGAAGAAGACGGCATCGGTGCGGTCGGCAAGCTCGACCACAGCCAGATGCTGACCGACCCCGAAGAAGCGGCCCAGTTCGTCAAAGCCACCGGCTTGGATGCGCTGGCGATCGCGATTGGCACCAGCCACGGTGCTTACAAGTTCAGCCGCAAGCCCACGGGCGACATTTTGGCGATCTACCGCGTCAAGGAAATCCACCAGCGCATCCCCAACACCCACCTGGTGATGCACGGCTCGTCCAGCGTGCCGCAAGAGCTGCTGGCCATGATCAACCAGTACGGTGGTCAGATGAAGCAAACCTTCGGCGTGCCCGTCGAGGAAATCCAAGAAGCCATCAAGCACGGCGTGCGCAAGATCAACATCGACACCGACATCCGCTTGGCCATGACCGCGGCTTGCCGCAAGTTCTTGTTTGAGAACCCCGACAAATTCGACGCCCGCGAATGGCTCAAGCCCGCGCGTGAAGCAGCCAAGCAGTTGTGCAAGCAGCGTTATCTGGAGTTCGGCTGCGAAGGTCAGGCGCCCAAGATCAAGGGCGACACCTTGCAGGTGGTGGCTGCCAAATATGCCAAGGGTGAGCTGGCCCAGGTGGTGAACTGAGCTGCTTGAGCAGCTCTGAGCCTGCGATAATCTGCCTGAATGGCCCGTTGACTGTTCAACGGGCCTTTTTCATTTTGTTTCCTGAACTGTTTCTGCCATGACCACTGCGTTGCACACTTCCGCCCTGACCTCCTTGCCCCTGCTGGCGCGTGGCAAGGTGCGCGACAACTACGCCGTGGGCGATGACCGCATCCTGATGGTGGCGTCCGACCGCATCAGCGCGTTCGACGTGATCATGGGCGAGCCGATTCCCGGCAAGGGCGTGCTGCTCACTCAGATGGCCTTGTTCTGGTTTGAAAAACTCGGCCCCAAGGGACTCAACCTCTGCCCCATCCACTTGACGGGCGACGCCCCGGAGAGCGTTGTCTCTGCCGAAGAACTCCCCCAGGTCACGGGCCGTTCCATGCTGGTCAAGCGCTTGAAGCCTATTCCTGTCGAGGCCGTGGTGCGCGGCTACCTGGCCGGCAGCGGCTGGAAGGAGTACCAAGAGTCGCGTTCGGTGTGCGGTGTGCCCCTGCCCGAAGGCCTGCAAAACGCCAGCCAACTGCCCGAGCCGATCTACACACCTGCAGCCAAGGCGGCGGTGGGCGACCACGACGAGAACATCACGTTTGAGCAAACCGTGACGATGATCGGTGCCGATCTGGCGGGCCGCATCCGAGACATCAGCATTGCCATTTACAAGGCGGCCAGCGAGATCGCGGCCACCAAGGGCATCATCATTGCCGACACCAAGTTCGAGTTCGGTCTGGACGCGGACGGCACCTTGGTGCTGATGGATGAGGTGCTGACGCCTGATTCTTCGCGTTATTGGCCCACAGAATCGTATGCTCACAGCTACAAAGCCGGCGCCAACCCGCCCAGCTTTGACAAACAGTTTTTGCGTGACTGGCTTGAAACCGCGCAGGTGGGCGGCAAGCCCTGGGACAAAACGCCTCCGGCACCGCGTTTGCCGCAAGACGTGATCGAACACACAGCGGCCAAGTACCGCGAAGCGTTGCAGCGCCTCACAGCCTGAGTGAGGGTGAACGCGCCGACCTGATGCGGGTACAGGTCGGTTCGACGTTGCGTGTCAGCCGCGCAGCGTGAGCATTTTGATGCGGCTCAGCAACCAGCTGGTGCCCGCTGCCAGGCGCGTGGGCAGCTTGCTTGTGCTCGCTGGCTCGTCATCGCCCAGAAGGCAACGAAGCTCTTCTGCTGTGACCAATGGCTTGCTGTGAATCATAAAATGAATACTTTTAATTGATTTATAGATTCTAAGGGCAAACACTGTGGACAGTGGGCATTAAAAATTCAAAAATCGACGAAATCCACCTGCAACTGTTACCAAAGTACAACTGCCCATGCCGAGTTTCTTTCGCTCCGCCGAAGTCCTGATGGTGCAATACGCGCACTACCACCGGGACCGCCGCAACATCGTCACCCACTTTGTGGGCATCCCTTTGATTTTTCTGGCCATTGGCGTGTTGCTGGCTTCGCCCGTCTGGTCGGTGGCCGGTGTGGCGCTCACGCCGGCCTGGCTGATGTGGGGCATCACCAGTGTGTGGTACCTCACCCGGGGGAATTGGCTCTTGGGGCTGGCCACTTGCGTGGTCAATGGGGCGCTGATCGCCCTGGCGCACCTGATGCTGGCCAAGCCACTGCCCTGGGGCATGGTGGCATGGCAGTTGGGTGTGTCGCTGTTCGTGGTCGGCTGGGTGTTCCAGTTCATCGGCCACTATTACGAGGGCCGCAAACCGGCCTTTGTCGATGACGTCGTGGGCCTGTTGGTGGGCCCGATGTTTGTGGTGGGTGAGGCCGTCATGGCCTTGGGCCTGTTGGGCGGCCTGCACCGTGCCATTGAGCGGCAAGCCGGTCCGGTGCGCTGAGGCTGTTTGAGTCTCAGTTCAGCGCCATGCTGAGTTTGCGGCGGTAGCTGGCCACCAGCAGGGCCTGCGGATCTTCCTGCAAAGCCGCTTTGCCCGTCAGCTCGATGCCGCCTGCGCTTTTGCCTGAGCCATCTGGCCCGCCTTTCGGTACAGGCGGTGTGATCAACTCCAAAATGGCCACAAAGGTTTTGCGCGGCGCTTCTTCGCTCCACTGTTTGTCGCGCATGATGATTTCGAGCAATTCTTCCATCGCTGCGGTCCAGTCGCCTGCGGCCATCAGCAGGCGGCTTTTGGCAAAGCGGGTTTCAAAGTCGCGCTTGTTTTGGCCGATCAGCTCATCGAACTTCTCCAGCGGCCACTGGCCACGCGGGTCGGTGGTCACAAACTCCAAGGCGTTGAGCATTTGTTTCAACGCCTCAAACCGCAGCGGCACCGGAATGCGGCTCAGCGTTGGGGCCAGCAAGGCGGCCGCCTCGGGCAGTTCTGCGGCGTTGAGCAGCAGTTTGATCAGGTCATAACGGGCGTCGTCGTTGCCTGGATCGTTGGCCAGGGCGTTCTCGAGCGCTGCGCGTGCACTGTCATGGTCGCCTGCTTGCAAGTGTTGGTTGGCTTCCTGTGCCGCAGCTTGCGCCTGCAAGAACTCTTCGCTGGGCAAGTGTTTGTCAAGCAGTTGTTTGATCTGGCCTTCGGGCTGGGCGCCCATGAAGCCGTCCACGGGCTTGCCGCCCACCATCAAGATGCAAGTGGGCAGGCTTTTGACACCGAAGGCTTGGGTCAGTTGCTGCTCGCTGTCGGCATTGACCTTGACCAAATGGAAGCGACCGCCATAAGCGACTTCGAGTTTCTCAAGCACTGGGCTCAGCGATTTGCAGGGGCCGCACCATTCGGCCCAAAAGTCCACCAGCACGGGCGTGGTCATGGAGGCGGTGATCACCTCGGCTTCAAAGTTCTCTAGCGTGACATCGATCATGGGGCGCAACTCAGTACAAAAAAGGCGATGCCAAAGGCAACGCAGGAGCAAAACCTTAAAATCCGGTCTTGACAACGAAAAGCACCCAATGACTCAAGCGCTCATCGGCGTCGTCATGGGTTCCAGCTCCGACTGGGACACCATGCAGCACGCAGTCCAGATTCTCCAACAGTTTGGTATCCCCCACGACGCACGAGTCGTTTCGGCCCACCGCATGCCTGACGACATGTTCGACTATGCACAGACCGCTGCTGCGCGTGGCCTGCAGGCCATCATCGCGGGTGCGGGTGGTGCGGCCCATTTGCCGGGCATGATCGCGGCCAAGACCGTGGTGCCCGTGCTGGGCGTGCCGGTGCAGACCAAGGCGCTGTCGGGTGTGGATTCGCTGCACAGCATTGTGCAAATGCCCAAGGGCGTGCCCGTGGCTACTTTTGCCATTGGCGCTGCCGGTGCGGCCAATGCGGCCTTGTTTGCTGTGGCCATGTTGGCCAACCACGACCCTGCACTGCGCGCCAAGCTCGAAGATTTCCGGGCTGAGCAGACCGCCGCTGCGCGTGCCATGACTTTGCCCCCAGTAGGTGCGGCATGAAGCCCTTGTTGCCAGGCGCCATCGTCAACGGTCAGCCCGCCACCCTGGGCGTGATGGGCGGTGGACAGCTCGGCCGCATGTTCGTGCACGCGGCGCAGGCCATGGGCTACTTCACTGCCGTGCTGGACCCCGACGCGGCCAGCCCCGCCGGGCTGGTGAGCCACCACCATGTGCAGACCGATTACCTGAACGCGCAAGGGTTGCAGCAACTGATGGCGTGCTGCTCTGCCATCACCACCGAATTTGAAAACGTGTCTGCGCCCGCGCTGCGAACCCTGGGCGCGCAACGCCCTGTGGCCCCGGGTGCCGATGCGGTGGCGATTGCGCAAGACCGCGCCGCCGAAAAAGCCCACTTTGTGCGCTGCGGGGTGCCGGTGGCCCCGCACGCGGTCATCGCTGCGCCCGACCAGCTGGCCGCTGTGGGCGACGATTTGCTGCCCGGCATCCTGAAAACCGCCCGCATGGGCTACGACGGCAAAGGCCAGATCCGCGTCAAGACACGCCAGGAATTGGCCGCCGCTTGGGACGAGCTCAAAAACGTGCCCTGCGTCCTCGAAAAAATGCTGCCTCTGAAGGCCGAATGCTCGGTCATCGTGGCACGAGGTGCCGACGGGCAGATGGTGAATTTTCCGGTGCAGTTGAATCTGCACCGCGAAGGCATTTTGGCCGTGACCACCGTCTGCGAAGGCGCGGTGTCGGCCGAGCTGGCCGCGCAGGCCGTGGCGGCCACGCGGGCCATTGCCGAAGGCATCCACTACGTGGGTGTGCTGTGCGTGGAGTTTTTCATCCTCGAAGGCGGCCAGTTGGTCGTCAACGAGATGGCCCCCCGTCCACACAACAGCGGCCACTACACGATGAACGCCTGCGACCAGTCGCAGTTCGAGTTGCAGGTTCGCACGCTGGCAGGCTTGCCACTCACCCAGCCGCGTCAACATTCGCCCGCCATCATGCTCAACCTGCTGGGCGACCTGTGGCCCGAAGGCGGCTCGCCCGACTGGGCCGCCGTGCTGGCGCTGCCCGGCACGCACCTGCATCTGTATGGCAAGTTATCAGCGCGCCCCGGTCGCAAGATGGGGCACCTGAACATCACCGGTGCAACGTCTGAGGCGGTGCGCGCCACGGCCCTGCAAGCGGCTGCCTTGCTCGGCATCGAAGCGTTTTAAGGCGGCTCATGATCCTCGCGGCAGACGAACAAGCCATTGCGCAGGCGGCGCAAGCCTTGCGTGATGGCCAACTGGTGGGCCTGCCCACCGAGACGGTTTACGGCCTGGCCGCCAACGCCACCGACGACGCGGGCGTGGCCCAAATTTTTGTGGCCAAAGGCCGCCCGGCCGACCACCCGCTGATCGTGCATGTGGCCGGTGCAGAGCAGGTGCCGATCTTTGCTGCGCAGGTGCCCGAGTTTGCGCAAGCCTTGATCGATGCCTTCTGGCCTGGTCCTTTGACCCTGATTTTGCCGCGCAATGGCGGCGTGGCCACGGCTTCGGCGGGTGGTCAAGACTCGATCGGCTTGCGTTGCCCATCGCATCCAGTAGCGCAGGCGCTGCTGCGGGCGGGCTTGGCTTTGGGCGTGCACGGCGTTTCAGCGCCCAGCGCCAACCGCTTTGGCCGCGTGAGCCCGACCACGGCTGCGCATGTGCAGTCCGAGCTGGGGGCGGACTTACTGATCCTGGATGGCGGCGAGTGTGCGGTCGGCATCGAGTCCACCATCATCGACTGCACCCGTGGCGAGCCGGTGCTGCTGCGCCCGGGACACATCACCCGCCCACAAATTGAGTTGGCCTGTGGTCGCCAAGTGATGGACAAAGACGCGATCGCACAACCCGCGCCGCGCGCCTCGGGCACGCTCGAATCGCACTACGCGCCTCGCGCCAAAGTGCGCCTGATGTTGGCGCAAGACATCGACGCCAAGCTGCTGGCGCTGGGGCCTCACGCCAACAACCTGGGTGTGTGGTCGGCGCAGCAGCCTGACGCCGGTGCTGGTGTGGTGTGGCGCGAACAGTCGCAGACTGCCGAACAGGCCGCACACGATTTGTTCAGCGTGCTCAGAGCGCTTGACGCCCGTGGCGTGCAGCAGATCTGGGTGCAGCTGCCCCCCGACACACCCGAGTGGGAAGGCGTGCGCGACCGCTTGCAGAGGGCGGCTGCCTGATCTGTTGAACCGTTGGAGTCAAAAAAATGCCCGCTTGAAGCGGGCATTTTTTGTTGGCAAAAAACTTATTTCACTGTGTCGAACAGGGCCTTGGCCTGTGCGTGGCAGAACGGGGGTTCGTAAGTGCCGTGGTAGTTGCCGTAGTAGGTGGCAGCATTGGCCTGAGTCACTGGGCCATAGGTGGCTGACACATAAGGATCGACGTCCACCGAGGTCACATTCTTCAGGCCTTTGGCATCGAACGCAGCCTTCATCACGGTTTGGTGAACAGCGGGTGGCACGGTGGGATCACCAGCGCCGCCGCAGAGCATCAGTGGCGATTTGGGGCTCCAGTCCAGCAGATCATTCTTCGTAGCCGCAGCCACCACAGGATTGTTGGCATTGGCAGTGATGTCAGCGATGAACGCTGGCTGGAACAAGGCGTCGCGGGCTTGGTTTGGCGTTTCTCCGTTGATGCCTGGCAGCTTGCCACTGGTCACCAGTGTGGTGTAGTTCAGCGTGGGGTTGGGCAGCAGGGTTTCGATCCAGTCGGCGTAGGGCGCTTTGAACGCGGTTTTGACATCGCTGTACAGATTGCCGTAAATCTTTTGCCATGCGGTGACCAAGTAAGGCACAAAGAACTGGTAGCCGGCAATCGCATTGGTCAGCTTCATGGAGCCCGACAGGTTGTAAGGCCCAGCCAAGTGGGCACCGGCCACGACGTTGATTTCCGAGGCCAGGTTTTTCTCGATCTCACGGTGCGCAGCCATCGACGAGTGGCCGCCTTGCGAGTAGCCGGTCAGCATCACTTTGCCGCTGAGGCTGCCGCCCAATTGTCCGGAAGCTGCGCGTGCCGCACGGATCGAATCGATCACCGAGGACGCTTCTGAGTCCGCATGCAGATAAGGGTGGTAGCTGTAAGCCGACTTGGCAAAACCCAGGTAATCGGTGGCAACCACAGCGTAGCCTTGCGCGGCGTACATGGCGGCTAGCAAAAAGGTCTCACCGTCGGCCGGATTGGCCAGCGTGCGGGGCTTTTGCACGTCAGTGCCTTTGGCATAGGCCACCAGTGGGGCAGCAGCCGTGCAGCCATCGCCTGTGGGCATCAGCAACACGCCCGATGCGTTGGACATCTCGCCTTTCACGCCAGGGGTGGTGTAGTTCAAGGCCACGACCTTCACGTCGCATTTGGCCTTGCCGCTCAAAGCCACCAACGGGCCTCCATCAATCTGTGCTTTGGTCAGAGTGGTCAACACCGCAGGTGGGTCGATCAGCTTGCCCATGTTGGAGTCTGATCCCCCGCAAGCGGCCAGCAAGGCTGCTGCGCCGACGAGTGATAGACCGAGTTTGAAATGCGCCATGTGTTGTCTCCTGTTGAAAAAAACGATCGTGCTTTTTTCTATCCTAGAAGATGTGTGCCTTTCGCTTGCAGCGGGTAAACGCTAATTGGCTGTGCTTTTTTTCGAAATCGAAGGCCCAAGGACGGGCGCGCTGTCCCGCACCGTCCACTCCAGCAAGGCGTCCAGCGCAGGGCGGGCCTGCTGGGCGTTGGCGTGGTTGAGCACGGCGACCAGGGTGTACAGGCGGCCGCTGTCGCCTTGCACGTAACCCGCGATCGAGGCCACATCGCGCAAGGAACCTGTCTTGAGCCAGGCTTTGCCAATGGCACCGGCGTTGGGCTGGTGGTCTTTGAGGCGGGCCATGGTGCCGTCCACGCCCGCGATGGACAGCGAGTTGCGAAACGCTTGCGCCGCCTCTCCCTGGCTGGCCTTTTGCAGCAGCGCCGTCAGCGATTGGGCGGTGCTGCGTTCGCTGCGCGACAGGCCCGAGCCATTGTCCAGCACGGGGGCGGGCAGACCGGGGAACTGCTGGCGCCACCATTGGTCCAAGCGCAGTCGACTGGCCTCAAAACGGCCCGGCGCACCCAGCTCGCTCGACAGCGTCAGGAACAGTTGCTGTGCCATCACGTTGTTCGAGAACTTGTTGATGTCGGCCACCACCTCGGCCAAGGGCAAGGAGCGCGCTTGGAGCAGCAGCGTGGCCTTGGCCGGGGTCGCGCCGTGAACGGCCTGGCCTGTGAGTTGGCCCCCGGCCTGCAGCCACAAGGCCTGAAACACCCGAGGCGCGTAATCGTCGGGGAAGGGGTAGGCCACGGGCCAAATGCGCTCGCCGCAGGCCGTTGCATAGCTGCCTGCAAACCGGGTTTGCAGGCTTTGGCTGAAGTCGGCTTTGAGTTCGCTGCGCCAGTCCTGGCAGGGGCCGCTGCGCAGCGGCACGTCAGCGGGCACGGCCAGGCCCGCCAGGGGCGGCTCGCTGCGCACCCGCGCTCGGCCAGTGGTCGGGTCGGGGGTGAAGGTGTAGATGATCGATTTGAAGTTCAGCAACGCACCGTCGGGGTTCACGTTGTAAGGGCGCAGGGGTTCGTCGTCAAAAGGGTCTTTGCGAGGGGGAACGTCGAAGACGCTGCGGTCGAGCACGATGCTGCCCCGCACCTCGCGCACGCCTTGCGCCATGATCTGCCCGATCAGGTCCTGCAGCCGCTCGACCACCAGTTTGGGGTCGCCGCTGCCGCACACGATCAGGTTGCCTTGCAGCACGCCATCTTTGATCGGCCCATCGACGTAAATGCGATTGCGCCAAGTGAAGTCCGGCCCCAGCAGCTGCAGGCCCGCGTAGGTGGTGAACAGCTTCATGACCGAGGCGGGGTGCACGGCGTCCTGCTCGTGGTGCGCCAGTCGGGGGCGCAAGGCTTCGCCAGACTCTGACGGCAGCGGGGCGATCAGCACGCTCAGGCCTTGAGGCGGCACCTGCGCTTGCCGCAAGGCTTTAATCACCGCAGCGGGCAAGGGTGTGCTGTGGCGGGTCTGGGCCAGCGCAGGGTCGGCCCCAAGCCAGCAGGCCAGGCCAGCCAAAAAGGCGGTGCAAAACTTCATGCGCAAAGTCTAACGGCCAGCCTGCCTTGGCAGGGGCCGTATCATCGGCACCATGCGATTTTCTCCAAGAACCGTGGGCTTGGCCTCGGCAGTCACCACGGTCCTGATCTGGACCTTTTTCATTGTCATTGCGCGGGCCTCGGCCTCGCGGGGTTTGCTGCCGCTCGACATCGCGCTGGCCCGCATCCTGGGCGCCAGTGCGGTCTTGCTGCCCTGGGCCTGGTGGCTGATGCGCCCGGCCCGCCAGCGTGGCGAGCGCGTGGGGTCCTTGCTGGGCCTGTCGCCTTTGCCGCTGGGCATCACTGCGCAGGCGGGTGTGCTGGGCGGCTTGTTGTACGCGGTGCTGGCCTACAGCGGCTTTTTTTATGCGCCTGCAGCGCACGCCTCGGTCTTGATGCCGGGCAGCTTGCCCCTGTGGACCACCTTGCTCGCTTGGCTGTTTCTGCGTGAGCAGGTGTCGCCCAGCCGCGCTGTGGGTCTCGGGCTCATCGTGCTGGGTGACCTGCTGGTGGGTGGTGTTAGCCTGCTCAAGGCCTTTGAAGGCGGCGAGGTCTGGAAGGGCGATCTGCTGTTCATGACCGCCGCCTTTTGCTGGTCCAGCTACAGCGTCACTGTGCGCCGCCACGGGCTGGACGCGGTGCGCGCCACCATGGCGATCACGGCATTTGCCTTTGTGAGCTTTGTGCCGCTTTACCTCGCATTGATTGGTCTGGGAATTTTGCCCACGCACCTGCACCAGGCCCCTTGGACCGAATTCTTGTTTCAGGCCGCGTTCCAGGGGGGCGGCTCGGTGGTGATCTCGGGCATCACCTTCACGCAGATGGTGCGGCACTTTGGCCCGGTGCGCTCGACCATGCTCACCGCGCTGGTGCCGGGGCTGTCGGCCATGGGCGCGGTCTGGTTCTTGGGCGAGCCGATGCACTGGAACCTGCTGGCCGGGCTGGCGCTGGTGACGGGCGGCATCTTGTTTGGTGTGCGCCAGGCCAAACCTGCCACTGCGCCGCAAGGGGGCCGCGCATGAGCCGCTGGCTCGCTTTTGACACCAGCACCGATGTGCTGTCGCTGGCCGTGGCCCAAGGCGAGCAGACCTGGGCGCAGACCTTGCCCGGTGGTGCGCAGGCCTCTGCCACTTTGATTCCGTCGGTGCTGGACCTGCTGGCCCAAGCGGACATGCCGCTGGCATCGCTCGACGCCATCGTGTTTGGCCGTGGGCCGGGCTCGTTCACCGGCTTGCGCACCGCGTGCTCGGTGGCGCAGGGCTTGGCGCTGGGCGCGCAGTTGCCCGTGCTGCCCGTGGACACGCTGCTGGCCGTGGCCGAAGAGGCCCGCTTACTGATCGGATCACCAGACACCCTGACTGTGCTGGCCATGCTGGACGCCCGCATGGACGAGATTTATACCGCCACCTACCGCTGGGCCGCTGGCGCGTGGACGGAGCTGTCGCCGCTGCAGGTGTGTTCGCCCGAACGCATCTTGGCGCCGACCGACGCCGACCTGCTGATGGCGGGCAATGTGTTCGACGCCTATGGCGAGCGCTTGCCTGCAGGCCAGCGCATGCAGGCGCTGCCCACCGCCCGCGCCCTGTTGAGCCTGGCGCCCGCGCTGTGGGCCAGCGGCCAAGCGGTGATCGCCGACGAAGCCATGCCTTTGTACATCCGTGACAAGGTGGCGCAGACCACGGCCGAGCGCGAAGCGCAAAAAGCGCAGGCGGCCTTGCACCCGCCTGCGGCGGCCTTGCACCCGCCTGCGGCTGCCGCATGAGTGCCAGTCCGGCTCCCGGTGTGAATGCGGCCTACCCGTCAGAGGCGGTGCGCAACGCGGCCACCCTGCGCACCATGACGCCAGAGGACCTTGACACGGTCTTGGCGATCGAGCAGGCGGCCTACGGCCACCCTTGGTCGCGGGGCAATTTCCGCGACTCTCTCAACCCGCTGTTTGATGCCCACTGTCTTTGGCTCGAAGGCGAGTTGTTGGGCTACTTTTTGGCCATGCACGGTGTGGAAGAGATGCACCTGCTCAACATCACCGTGGCGCCATCGCGCCAGGGCCAAGGCTGGGGGCACATGATGCTGGACGCTTTGTCGTTGATGTCGCGCAGCCAAGGCGCGCAATGGCTGTGGTTGGAGGTGCGCCAGAGCAACGCACGCGCCTTGCAGGTCTATGAGCGCTACGGCTTTCGGCAGGTCAGCATCCGCAAGGATTACTATCCTGCAGGCCGCCAGCAGCGAGAGCATGCAGTGGTGATGAGTTTGAAACTGTGAGTCCGATTTTGTGAGCCCCGACATGAGCGACCCCACCCGATTTGACCTGGACGAACGCCAACGCGCCATGCTGGCCGAGATGGGCGTGCGCGTGTGGTGGCCGCAGGCCCCGGTGGACGTGGTGCCTGCGCCCGAGTTGGCTGCCGCATTGGCAGCAGCTCCAGCACCCACTGCGCCGC
>CANBTZ010000051.1 GCA_947372495.1 Comamonadaceae bacterium
TCAGCACAGGCTCGGTCCGAACCTGCAGCCAGCTTTGTGCCCGTCACCATGCTGATCACAGCCGCCATTTACGGCGCAGCAGCCTTGGTGACTTTTGCCCTGATGCGCGAACATGCTGTCCCGCAGCCCGATGCTGCCCGTGCCCAAGGCGTGCTGGCCAGCCTGTTGCAGTTGCGCCAGACTTGGCGCGAGGCAGCGCCATACCAAGACTTCAAGCAACTCATGGCCTGCGCCGTGGCTTACCAAGCCGGGGTGGCTGTAGCCATTTCGCTGGCCGCCATCTATGCCGAACAGGTCATCGGCTTTGCACCGCAGGAAACCATGGTGCTGATCTTCGTGCTCAACATCGCCGCTTTTGTGGGGGCCTTCGTGTTTGGCTATGTGCAAGACGCACTGGGCCACAAGCGTGCGCTGGCGCTGACCTTGCTCGGCTGGATGCTGACCTGCGCGCTGGCCGCTTTGTCCACCGACAAAGGCATGTTCTGGTGGGCGGCTGCGGTGGCGGGCGTGTGCATGGGTTCCAGCCAATCTGCCGGTCGCGCCATGGCCGGGGTGATGGTGCCGCCCGCGCGCATGGCCGAATTTTTTGGCCTGTGGACGTTCGCCATTCGCCTGGCCAGCATCGTGGGGCCGCTGAGCTACGGCCTCATCACTTGGCTGACTGATGGTAACCAGCGTTTGGCGATTGCTTCCACTGCGCTGTTGTTCCTGCTGGGCTTGGTGTTGCTGCGCCCAGTGGACATGGCGCGCGGGCAGCGTGCCGCGCAAGGTCAGTCTTGACCGGACGTCAAACGCCGTGATCGGTGTGGCAGCTGCTGGCCGGCAAGCCCAGCCAGCGCTGCGCCGCAGCCTGCAGCCCATGCAAGTTGCCTGTGGTGAACAGCTGCATGCGCGCAGCCGCTGACAGCGGCGCAGGCCCCAAGCGCAACAACCCAGCCGCTTCGAGCAAGCGTCGCGTTTGTCGGGCGACGGGCTCACCCGTCGAGACCAGCCGCACCGATGGACCCAGCAGCGTTTGCAGCGCGTCTTGCGCAAACACGTAGTGCGTGCAGCCCAGAACCAGGGTGTCCATTTGCCCAGGCGCCGTGCCGAAGGCCCCCATGCCTGAGGTGCATGTCGCCAGCAGCTCGCTGATGCGTTGCTGCGCTGCATCCGCATGTTGGGGCAGGGTGCTTTGCTCGATGGCCAGCGCCAGGCCATTGCAGGCCTGCACCACGAACTCGGCCTGGTCTTGTTGGCTCGCCAGCAGTCTTGCGAATTTGTCGCTGCCCACCGTGCCGCGTGTGGCCATCACGCCGATGCGGCGCGTCTGGCTCAAGGCGACAGCGGGCTTGAGCGCGGGCTCCACCCCCACCAGCGGCAAATGCGGATGGCGTGCGCGCAGCTCATGAATGGCAGCGGCCGTGGCCGTGTTGCAGGCCACCACCAGCGCCTTGATCTGGTGCTTTGCGATCAAGTGCTCGGCAATGGCATGGGTGCGCTCACGCACTTGCAGGTCGCTTTTTTCGCCATAAGGCGCGTGGGCGTTGTCGGCCAGGTATACAAAATGCTCATGCGGCAGCGCCGCTTGCAGGGCCTGCAGCACGCTGAGGCCGCCGATGCCGCTGTCAAACACGCCGATGGGATGCGTTGCTAGAGTCATTCTGTGGGTCTGTAAAAAAGGCCGCGATGGCGGCCTTTTTTGTGCAGCGATCAGGCCGCTGTCACGCCAATGCCTTTGAATTCACCCGTGGCGATGCGCTTTTGCCACTCAGCGGGGCCGGTGATGTGGGCGCTGGTGCCGCCCGCATCCACCGCCACTGTCACTGGCATGTCGACCACGTCGAATTCGTAAATGGCTTCCATGCCCATGTCGGCAAAGCCCACCACTTTGGCGTGCTTGATGGCTTTGGACACGAGGTAGGCCGCGCCGCCCACGGCCATCAGGTAAGCGCTCTTGTGCTTCTTGATGGCTTCGATGGCGACCGGGCCACGTTCGGCCTTGCCGATCATGGCGATCAGCCCGGTGTTGGCCAGCATCATTTCGGTGAAGCCGTCCATGCGGGTGGCGGTGGTGGGGCCTGCGGGGCCCACGGCCTCGTCGCCCACGGGGTCCACCGGGCCCACGTAATAGATCACACGGTTCTTGAAGTCGACTGGCAGCGGCTCACCTTTGGCCAGCATGTCTTGGATGCGTTTGTGCGCAGCGTCGCGGCCCGTGAGCATCTTGCCGTTGAGCAGCAGGGTCTGGCCGGGTTTCCAGGCGGCGACTTGCTCGGGCGTCAGGCTGTTGAGGTCCACACGTTGGCTCTTTTCGGTGTCGGCCGTCCAGTTCACGTTGGGCCACAGGTCCAGCGACGGGGCTTCCAGGTAAGTGGGGCCGGAGCCGTCAAGCACAAAGTGCGCGTGGCGGGTGGCCGCGCAGTTGGGAATCATGGCCACGGGCTTGCTGGCCGCGTGGGTGGGGTACATCTTGATCTTGATGTCGAGCACGGTGGTCAGGCCGCCCAAGCCTTGCGCGCCAATGCCCAGGGCGTTGACCTTGTGGTACAGCTCCAGGCGCATCTCTTCGACCTGGTCGAGCTTCTCGCCCTTGCTGGATTTTTCGAGCAACTGGTACATGTCCAGGTCGTCCATCAGGCTTTCTTTGGCCAGAAGCACCGCTTTTTCGGCGGTGCCGCCGATGCCGATGCCGAGCATGCCAGGTGGGCACCAACCCGCACCCATGGTGGGCACGGTTTTGAGCACCCAGTCCACGATGCTGTCGCCGGGGTTGAGCATGATCAACTTGGACTTGTTTTCGCTGCCGCCGCCTTTGGCCGCCACCGTCACATGCACATGGTGGCCGGGTACGATCTTGGTGAAGATCACGGCAGGCGTGTTGTCCTTGGTGTTTTTGCGATTGAAGTGCGGGTCAGACACGACAGACGCGCGCAGCATGTTGTCGGCATAGTTGTAACCACGGCGCACGCCTTCGTTGACCGCGTCTTCCAGGCTGCCGGTGAAGCCGTCAAATTTCACGTCCATGCCCACTTCAAGGAACACGTTCACGATGCCCGTGTCTTGACAAATCGGGCGGTGGCCAAAGGCGCTCATCTTGCTGTTGGTCAAGATTTGCGCAATCGCGTCTTTGGCGGCAGGGCTTTGCTCGCGCTCGTAAGCGCTGGCCAGGTGCGAGATGAAGTCGGCAGGGTGGTAGTAGCTGATGTACTGCAGCGCCGCGGCGACGGATTCGATCAGGTCGTCTTGTTTGATCAGTGTGGTCATGGTGGTTTCCGGAAAAGTCAAAAAACAGGGGTGGTTCAGTGCTCAGCGCTGCCGTGGTGGGACATCAGGCGGTCCGCATAGGCAATTGCGATGGCACTGAGCAAAAAGGCGATGTGGATGATGGTTTGCCACATCAGCACTTTTTCGTCGTAGTTGGCGGCATTGATGAAGGTTTTGAGCAGGTGGATCGAGCTGATGCCGATGATGGCCGTGCCCAGCTTGACCTTGAGCACCGAGGCATTCACATGGTCCAGCCACTCAGGCTGGTCGGGGTGGCCTTCGAGGTTCAGGCGCGAGACAAAGGTTTCGTAGCCGCCCACAATGACCATGATCAGCAGATTGGAGATCATGACCACGTCGATCAGACCCAGCACCACCAGCATGATCACGGTTTCGTTCAGGCTGGTGATGGCCGCATCCGTCTTGTAGCCAATGCTATTGATCAGCAACTGCAATGCGTGTTGGTTGCCGAAGGCCGCTTCGAGCAGGTGCACCAGTTCGACCCAAAAATGAAACACATACACCGCTTGTGCGGCAATCAGGCCCAAATAGAGCGGCAATTGCAGCCAACGGCTTGAAAAAATAAAACTGTTCAAGGGGCTCAATGTGCCTTTGTGTGTGGGCGGCTTGTTGGACATGGTTTTCCTTGAGGGGGCATGGCGCCAGAGCTTTGGGGTGAACCCGGATTTTAGGGGTTAGAAGTCCGATTTATGCATGGTTCAATGCAAGTCTGATGTCAGTCAGTACTTTGTAAGAGCCAAGCCCGACAGTCTCGGAAATTTCATTTCGAAACATTGCCGTCTGAGGAGACAAGATTTATGAGCGACAACGCCCTGTACCTGCCCAGCGAAGACTTCGTCAAAAAAGCCCATGTCTCTGGCATGGCTGCCTACGACGCCCTTTGCAAAGAAGCCGAAACCGACTACCAGGGTTTCTGGGGCCGTCTGGCCAAAGAACTGCTCAGCTGGAAGACGCCTTTCACCAAGGTGCTCGACGAGTCCAACGCACCTTTCTTCAAATGGTTCGAAGACGGCACGCTGAACGCCTCATACAACTGTCTGGACCGCAACGTCGAAAAAGGCCTGGGCGACAAGACCGCCATCATTTTTGAAGCCGACGGCGGCGAAGTCACCAAGGTCACCTACAGCCAGTTGCTTGCCAAGACCTGCCAATACGCCAACGCGCTCAAGTCTTTGGGGATCAAAAAGGGTGACCGCGTGGTCATCTACATCTCCATGTCCATCGAGGGTGTGGCCGCCATGCAAGCTTGCGCCCGCATCGGCGCGACCCATTCGGTGGTGTTCGGTGGTTTCTCGGCCCAGTCGCTGCGCGACCGCATCGAAGACACCGGTGCTGTGGCCGTGATCACCGCCGACAACCAGGTGCGCGGCGGCAAGCTGTTGCCCCTCAAATCCATCGTGGACGAAGCCATTGGTTTGGGCGGCTGCGGTTCCATCAAAAATGTGCTGGTCGTCAAGCGCTCGGGCGCCGACATCGCCATGACAGCAGGCCGTGACCTGTGGATGCAGGATGTGGCTGACAAACAAGCCACCACCTGCGAGCCAGAGTGGGTGAGCGCTGAACACCCCCTGTTCTTGCTCTACACCTCGGGCTCCACCGGCAAGCCCAAAGGCGTGCAACACAGCACGGGCGGCTACTTGCTGCATGCGGCGTTGACCACAAAATGGACGTTCGATTTGAAAGCTGATGACGTGTTCTGGTGCACCGCCGACATCGGCTGGGTCACTGGCCACACCTACATCACCTACGGTCCTTTGGCCCTTGGCGGCACCGAGATCGTGTTCGAGGGCGTGCCCACTTACCCCGACGCTGGCCGTTTCTGGAAGATGATCCAGGACCACAAAGCCACGATTTTCTACACCGCACCCACCGCCATCCGTTCGCTCATCAAGGCGGCTGAAGCCAACGACGCTGTGCACCCCAAGAGCTATGACCTCTCCAGCCTGCGTTTGCTGGGTTCGGTCGGCGAGCCCATCAACCCTGCCGCTTGGGAGTGGTACCACCAGCATGTGGGCGGAGGCAACTGCCCCATTGTGGACACCTTCTGGCAGACCGAAACCGGTGGCCACATGATCACGCCGCTGCCTGGTGTCACGCCCATGGTGCCCGGTTCGTGCACCTTGCCTTTCCCCGGCATCCAAGCCGCCATCGTGAGCGAAACCGGCGAAGACATGCCCAATGGCCAAGGCGGCATTTTGGTCGTCAAGCGCCCATGGCCTTCCATGATCCGCAACATCTGGGGTGACCCCGAGCGCTTCAAGAAGAGCTATTACCCCGATGACTTCAAAGGCAAGTACTACCTGGCGGGCGACGGCGCGATCCGTGACGAGAAGACCGGGTACTTCACCATCACCGGTCGCATCGACGACGTGCTGAACGTGTCGGGTCACCGGATGGGCACGATGGAAATCGAATCGGCTTTGGTCAGCTGTACCGAGCTGGTGGCCGAAGCCGCCGTGGTCGGCCGCCCTGACGACACCACAGGTGAAGCGATTTGCGCCTTCGTGGTGCTCAAGCGCTCGCTGCCCAATACCGACGAAGGCAAGGCGATTGCCAAGCAACTTCGCGACCACATCGCCAAAGAAATCGGCCCCATCGCCAAGCCCAAGGACATCCGCTTTGGCGAAAACCTGCCCAAGACCCGTTCGGGCAAGATCATGCGCCGCCTGCTGCGATCGCTGGCCAAAGGCGAAGAGATCACACAAGACATCTCGACGCTCGAGAACCCCGGCATCTTGAGCCAGTTGGGTCAGGCTTATTGATCGGCTGATGTCGCAAGAAAAAACGGCAGCCTAGGCTGCCGTTTTTTTTTACATCGCCGCGAGGGCGCAGCTCCTGCAGTGGCTGCCTCAGCTGGCTTTGGCCAGCCCCAGCTTTTCAATCAGCCGCTTTTCTTTCACGTAACTGGCCAAAATGAACTGTGTGTAAGCCTCGCTGTCCATGTAGATGACCGGCTGGTCGTATTTCTCGAAGGCGGCCAGCACGGCCGGGTCGCTCAGCGTTTTCTTGAAGCCGTCTTGCAGCTTGCGCACGATCTTGGGGTCCATGCCCTTGGGGCCCGCGATGCCAAAAGGCGAATCGGACACAGTGTCGTAGCCCAGCTCGTTGAGCGTGGGCACATTGGGCCAGCGCTTGGTGCGTTTGCTGCCATAGGTGGCCAAAAGGCGCATGGTGCCCGCTTCAACATGGGGCGCCCAGCCTGTGGCGTCGCTGTGGGCGTCGATGTGGCCACCCAAGAGGGCCTGCAGGCCGTCCGAGCTGCCTTTGAAAGGCACATGGGTGAGCTGGATGCCTGCCTTGTTGGCGAATTCTTCAACGGCCAGGTGGGGCGTGGTGCCATTGCCAGTCGACCCGTAGGCGAACTTGCCGGGGTTGGCTTTGGCGAAATTGACCAGGTCCTTGACCGTCTTGAAAGGCGAGTCGGCCTTGACCACGATGCCGAAGGTGTAACCCGTGAGGCAAGCGATGTAGGTGAAGTCCTTGAGCGGGTCGAACTGCATCTTTTGCATGTGCGGCAGCCGCGCCACGCCGATGGTGATTTGCGACAGGGTGTAGCCGTCAGGTGCGGCCTTGACCAATTCGTTGGGGCCCAGCATGCCGCTGGCGCCAGGTTTGTTCTCGATGACGACCTGCTGGCCCAGCACCCTGGTGGCGCCTTCGGCCAGGGCGCGCATCACGATGTCGCTGGAGCCACCCGCAGGCCAGGGGCAAATCAGCTTGAGCGGGCGCGACGGAAAGGCGGGTGCCTGGGCCAACGCGGGCAGGGCCAAGGTGGCAGCGCTGGCGATGCCGGTTTGCACAAACTGGCGGCGTGAGGTGTCATTCGTTTTCACAAGGCTCTCCTGATCGATGTTCTGGTTCAGCGCACAGTATGGCCTGTGGTCAAGGCGGTCCGCATCGGGAGTTCCCTCAAGGGGTCGCGTGGGTGACCAACAGTGATTCAGTCCCCGCGCACCACGCCTTCGCGCCGGGGGTCGGCTGCGCCAAACCAGCCCGTGGGCGTGCGCTCGATCGCTTGCAGCCCACTGGTCATGTCGGTCACACGCACCTCGTGCCCCCGGGCCTGCAGCGCTTGCACGGTGCTGCCAGGCCAACGTTGGCTCTCCAGCAAGACGGGTCCACCCAGGCTCGCAAAGTTGGGCAGGTTCACGGCTTGCTGCACGTTCAGGCCCCAGTGCAGGGTGCCCAGCAGCACTTTGCCGGTGAAGTGGATGATGACGGCCCCGCCCGGGCTGCCTGCGCTCAACATCAATTGGCCCGTGGCTTGGTCAAACACCAGCGTGGGCGACATGGACGAGCGTGGGCGCTTGCCGGGCTCGACCCGGTTGGCCACGGGCCGGCCCTGCGCGTCGGTGGGCGCCAGGCTGAAATCGGTCAGCTCGTTGTTGAGCAAAAAACCGCCCGGACGGGCCGGGTCGGTGGTCACCATGCGGCGCGAGCCAAAAGCGGCTTCGATGGTGGTGGTCATGGCCACGGCACGGCCTTGGGCGTCGACCACGCTGATGTGGCTGGTGCCGTATTCGGTCTGCGTCGGCATGGGCGCGAAAGCGCTTGGGCTGGCCGCTGGTTGGCCTGGCGGTGCCACCTTCATGGCCTGGGGGCCGATCAGCTGGCTGCGCTTTTGCAGGTAGTCGGGGGCCAGCAGGCTGCGCCAGTCGCCCTCCGGTGCGCTCACAAACTCGGGGTCGGCCACGTACTGTGCCCGGTCGGCAAAGGCCAGGCGCGAGGCCTCGGTGTAACGGTGCAGCCAGTCGGGCGAGGGCAAGCCGTCCACCACCTCGGGGCCTTGCGCCGTGGTGTGGCCCAGCAGCCCCAGGATTTGCCCGATGGCGATGTGCCCCGACGAAGGCGGTGGAAAGCCGCACAGCCGGTAGGCGCGTGCACGGGCCACATGGTCCAAGCACAGCGCCTCGCGCTCACGCGGCTGGTAATCGCGCAGGTCTTGCAGGCTCAGGCTCCCTGGGCGGGGGGCTTGCGCGGTGCGGGCCACGATGGCCTGGGCCACCGGCCCTTCGTGCAGGGCACGGCTGCCCTCGCTGGCCAGGCGGCGCAGCACATGGGCGTATTCGGGGTTGCGCAGCACATGGCCCACAGGCAAGGCCTGGCCTTGTGGGGTGTAGAAGAAGCGGGCGGCCAGTGGGTCTTTTCTCAGGTGCGGGTCGGCTTGCAGCAGGGTGTGCATGCGTGGGCTGACCTTGAAACCTTGCTCGGCCAGCGTGATGGCGGGTGCAAACAGTTGCGCCCAGGGCAGTGCGCCGTGTTGGCGGTGCGCGGCTTCGAGCATGCGCACCGCGCCAGGCACCCCCACCGACTGGCCGCTCAAGACCGCATCGTCAAAAGGCAGGGGCTTGCCGTCGGCATTCAAAAACTGGTCGCTGCGCGCGCCTGCGGGCGCGGTTTCCCGGCCATCAAAGGCCTGCACGCGCTGGCCGTCAAAGTGCAGCAAAAATGCGCCGCCCCCAATGCCGCTGGACTGCGGCTCCACCAGGCCCAACACCAGCTGCACCGCA
Organism: Comamonadaceae bacterium; assembly: GCA_947372495.1. Lineage (GTDB taxonomy): Bacteria > Pseudomonadota > Gammaproteobacteria > Burkholderiales > Burkholderiaceae_C > Limnohabitans_A. The sequence continues at coordinate 8,778 of CANBTZ010000051.1, forward strand.
ATCGCGGCGTCGAGCGCCGAGCCTCCTGCCCGCAAGATCTGGTGCCCCGCATCGGTGGCCAGCGGGTTGGCCGCCGCCACCGCTTGACGGGTGGTGGCCCAGCCGGGCTTGTCGACATAGCCGCTGGCCGATTCGGGTTGCTCGGGGATGGTGTAGCGCCAATGGCTGACTGGAGGTTGCGTGGCGCAGGCGGTCAACAGTGCGAGGGCGATCAGGCTCAGGAAGGGGCGCATGGTGGCCCAGTGTAGTGCTTGCGCAGCCTCGCAAAAAACAAAAGGCCCCGAGGGGCCTTTTGAAGTGGGGCCTGAAACCTCAGCTCACTTCGGTGCCAAACGGATCGCGCCGTCCAGGCGAATCACTTCGCCGTTGAGCATGTCGTTTTCGATGATGTGCTTGGCCAATTTGGCGTAGTCCTGGGGGGTGCCCAGTCGGCTGGGGAATGGCACACCTGCGGCCAGCGCGTCTTGCACCTCTTGGGGCATGCCAAACAGCATGGGCGTGCCGAAGATGCCGGGGGCAATGGTCATGTTGCGGATGCCGTTGCGCGACAGGTCGCGGGCGATTGGCAGCGTCATGCCGACCACACCGCCTTTGGACGCGGCGTAAGCGGCTTGGCCGATTTGGCCGTCGTAGGCGGCCACGCTGGCGGTGCTGATCAGCACGCCGCGCTCGCCGGTGGCTTCGGGCTCGTTCTTGCACATGGCTTCGGACGCCAGGCGGATCATGTTGAAGGTGCCCACCAGGTTGACCATGATGGTCTTGGTGTAGACGGCCAGGCTGTGCGCGCCGTTCTTGCCCACGGTCTTTTCGGCGGGGGCGATGCCTGCGCAGTTGACCAAGCCCATCAGCTTGCCCATCGACACGGCTTGGGCCACCACGGCCTGGCCGTCGGCCTCGTTGCTCACGTCGCACTTGACAAACGCGCCGCCCAGTTCCTTGGCGATGGCTTCGCCTTTTTCAGCCTGCATGTCGGCAATGACGACCTTGCCGCCGTTGGCCGCCAGCATGCGTGCCGTGCCTTCGCCCAAGCCCGATGCGCCGCCGGTGACGATGAAAACCTTGCCCTGAATGTCCATGTTGTGCTCCTGTAGGGTGACGTTGACGTAAACGTCAATTATGCACACCTGTGCCTTTGCAAATGCCTTGACATGGGCCATGACATGCCGCGCTGGTACATTGGCGGCTCCACCTTTGGGAATCATGAATGCTCGCTTCGCACGCCATGCCTTCGCAGGCCCGATTCTTCATCTTGCTGGGGGCCTTGAGCGCGGCCACCTCGGTGGCACTGTCTGCCGCTGCCGCCCACATGCCCGCATTGCAGGTGGCTGGGGCCATGCTGAACACCGCCTTGGCACAGCAGCAGTTCCATGCCTTGGGTCTGATCTTGGTCGGGCTGGTCCTGACCCGCGTGCAATCGCTTTGGCTCACCGCATCGGGTGCCTTGATGCTGATGGGCACGGTGCTGTTTTGCCTGAACCTCTATGCCCGCTTGATCTGGGGCTGGGATGCCGCCCGCGTGGCTGTGCCTTGGGGTGGCTCGGCTTTCATCCTGTCTTGGCTCAGCCTCGGATTGGGTGCCTGGCTCGGCAATCGGCGTCATTGAAACAACTAATCACCCAAGCGGCCAATCCCGCTTACATTAATTCCTATGAGATTTCTCATTTGATAGTTTTTTTTAATCAACCAACCCCCAAAGGAAACACCATGTCCCTGATCAACACGCAAGTTCAGCCATTCAAAACCCAAGCCTTCCACAACGGCAAGTTCATCGAAGTGACCGAGCAAAGCCTCAAAGGCAAGTGGAACGTGTTCATCTTCATGCCTGCCGCTTTCACCTTCAACTGCCCTACAGAAATCGAAGACGCGGCTGACAACTACGCTGCTTTCCAGAAAGCCGGTGCCGAGGTGTACATCATCACCACCGACACCCACTTCTCGCACAAAGTCTGGCACGAGACTTCGCCTGCTGTGGGCAAAGCCAAGTTCCCATTGGTCGGCGACCCTACACACGCTCTGACACGCGCTTTTGGCGTGCACATTGATGAAGAAGGCCTGGCACTGCGCGGCACCTTCATCATCAACCCCGAGCTGACGATCAAGACCCTGGAAATCCACTCCAACGAAATCGCCCGTGACGTGTCCGAGACCCTGCGCAAGCTGACTGCTGCCCAGTACACCGCCGCCAACCCCGGCCAAGTGTGCCCCGCCAAGTGGAAAGAAGGCGCCAAGACTTTGGCTCCTTCCATCGACCTGGTCGGCAAGATCTAAATCTTGACCCAAGCCCTGTTTACAGGGCTTTCAACACCCTGCAACGCAGGGCGTTGAGCACAGCGCAACAAGGCCACCCGCCTAGTGTGCGCTGTCCTCAACGATTCCCCCAAAACTTTTTTTCCGAGGCCCCGCCACAAGCGGGACCTTGGATGTGTGCAGCCCGAAACAGGAGAAAACCATGCTCGACGACACCCTCAAAGCCCAATTGCAACAATACCTTGGCTTGCTGCGCCAGCCGATCCGCCTGATCGCCTCGCTGGACGACAGCGAAACCGGCACCGACATGAAGAGCCTGTTGGAAACCATCGTCGGCCTGTCGGACAAGGTCACGCTGGACACCTTGGGCAACGATGCGCGCAAGCCGTCTTTTGTGGTCGCCCGTGAGGGTGAAGCTCAAGGCGTGCGCTTTGCCGGCCTGCCGCTCGGCCACGAGTTCACCTCGCTGGTGCTGGCCTTGCTGTGGACGGGTGGCCACCCGCCCAAGGTCGAGCCCGAAGTCATTGACAGCATCAAAGCCCTGGATGGCGACTTCAGCTTCGAGGTCTACATGTCCCTGACCTGCCACAACTGCCCGGACGTGGTGCAGGCCTTGTCGCTCATGGCCATCTTCAATCCCAAGGTCAAAACCGTGGTGATCGAAGGCGGCGCATTCCAGAAGGAAGTCGAAGAGCGCCAGATCATGGCCGTGCCCATGGTCTTTTTGAATGGGCAGGTGTTCGGCTCGGGCCGCATGAGCGTGGAAGAAATCGTGGCCAAGCTCGACACGGGCGCGGCCACCCGCGAAGCGGCCAAGTTGGATGCCAAAGACCCCTATGAAGTGCTGATCGTGGGCGGTGGCCCCGCTGGCGCGGCGGCTGCCGTGTACGCGGCTCGCAAAGGCATCCGCGTGGGCGTGGCGGCTGAGCGCTTTGGCGGTCAGACCAACGACACCATGGCGATTGAAAACTACATTTCGGTGCTGGAGACCGACGGCCCCAAGTTTGCCGCTGCCCTTGAAGCCCAAGTGCGCCACTACGGTGTGGACATCATGAATCTGCAGCGTGCCGACAAGCTGATCCCCACTGGGGCCGATGGCTTGGTGCAGGTGCAGATGGAAAACGGCGCGACGCTCAAGGCCAAGACCGTGATCTTGTCCACGGGTGCCCGCTGGCGCAACGTGAACGTGCCCGGCGAAGCCGAGTACAAGAACAAGGGCGTGGCCTATTGCCCGCATTGCGATGGCCCGCTGTTCAAGGGCAAGCGCACTGCCGTGATCGGTGGCGGCAACTCCGGCATCGAGGCCGCAATTGACCTGGCTGGCATCGTCGAACACGTCACCGTGATCGAATTTGCTGAGCAGCTCAAGGCCGACGCCGTGCTGGTGAAAAAACTCCACAGCTTGCCCAATGTGACGGTGCACACCAACGCCCAAACGACCGAGATCACCGGTGACGGCAGCAAGGTCAACGGCATCCGCTACAAAGACCGCGCCACCGGCACCGAGCATCACGTCGAGCTGGCAGGCGTGTTCGTGCAAATTGGCTTGGTGCCCAACACCGAGTTCCTGAAGGGCACGGTGGAACTCTCCAAGTTTGGCGAGATCATGGTGGACGCCAAGGGCCACACCAATGTGCCGGGCGTGTTTGCAGCGGGCGACTGCACCACGGTGCCTTACAAGCAGATCGTGATCGCCGCAGGCGAGGGCGCCAAGGCCGCGCTCAGCGCCTTTGACCACCTGATCCGTTCCTGATCTGCTGCTGTCACAGCCCCAGCGGACTGCTTGCAGTCCGCTTTTTCATTTGGTGAGGATCAGTTTGCCTTGCCGCGTGATCTGGAGTTTGTAGGTTTCGCCCTGGTGCACGATCAGCACCTGTTTGGCCTCGCCGAACAGGGCTTGGCTGTCGATGGTGCGCAGTGAGGCCGCAGCCTTTGGGGTCTGCGGCTG
>CANBTZ010000052.1 GCA_947372495.1 Comamonadaceae bacterium
GCCGCTGATGTACAAAAAGATCAGCGCTCACCCCGGCACCCGCAAGTTGTTTGCCGACAAGCTGACCACGCAAGGCCTGGGCGAGACCATTGGCGACGACATGGTCAAGGCTTACCGCGCTGCGCTGGACGCAGGCAAGAACACGACCGAGCCTGTGTTGACTAACTTCAAGACCAAGTTCACCGTGGACTGGGCACCCTACATGGGCAAGAAGTGGACCGACGCTGGCGACACCTCCATCCCGCTGGCTGACTGGAAGCGCCTGGCCGAAAAAATCACCACCATTCCTGCGTCGGTCACGCCGCACCAGCTGGTCAAGAAGGTGTATGACGACCGTGCAGCCATGGGCCGTGGTGACACGCCTGTGGATTGGGGCATGGGCGAGCACATGGCGTTCGCTTCGCTCGTGGCCAGTGGCTACCCCGTGCGTTTGTCGGGCGAAGACAGCGGTCGCGGCACGTTCACACACCGCCATGCGGTCATTCACGATCAAAAGCGTGAGAAGTGGGATACCGGCACTTATGTGGCCCTGCAAAACGTCTCTGACAAGCAGGCACCCTTTGTGGTCATCGATTCGATCTTGTCTGAAGAAGCCGTGCTCGGTTTTGAATACGGCTACGCATCGAACGACCCCAGCACCTTGGTGATCTGGGAAGCCCAGTTCGGCGACTTTGCCAACGGCGCTCAAGTGGTGATCGACCAGTTCATCGCGTCTGGCGAAGTCAAGTGGGGCCGCGTGAACGGCCTGACCTTGATGCTGCCTCACGGCTACGAAGGCCAAGGCCCCGAGCACAGCTCGGCCCGCGTTGAGCGCTTCATGCAGCTGGCAGCCGACACCAACATGCAGATCGTGCAGCCCACCACGGCCAGCCAGATCTTCCATGTGCTGCGTCGCCAGATGGTGCGCGACATTCGCAAGCCACTGGTCATCTTCACACCCAAGTCACTGCTGCGCAACAAAGACGCGACGTCGCCTGTGTCCGAGTTCACCAAAGGCAGTTTCCAGACCGTCATTGGTGAAACCAAGGACATCAAGGCCGACAAGGTCAAGCGTTTGATCGCCTGTTCTGGCAAGGTCTATTACGACCTGGTCAAGCACCGCGAAGCCAAAGGGACTGACGATGTGGCGATCATCCGCGTGGAGCAGCTCTATCCCTTCCCGCACAAAGCGTTCGCTGCTGAAATCAAAAAATACCCGAACGTCACCGACGTGGTGTGGTGCCAGGACGAGCCACAGAACCAGGGTGCCTGGTTCTTCATCCAGCACAACATCCACGAGAACATGCTTGAAGGTCAAAAGCTCGGTTATGCCGGCCGCGCAGCGTCCGCGTCACCTGCGGTGGGTTATTCACACCTGCACCAAGACCAGCAAAAAGCACTGATCGAAGCGGCCTTCTCGAAGCTCAAGGGCTTCGTGCTGACCAAGTGATTCCACTGAACAACACCACGTTCAATCATTGAGAAAGAATTCAAAATGGCTATCGTAGAAGTCAAAGTTCCCCAGCTGTCCGAGTCCGTGGCAGAAGCCACCATGCTGCAGTGGAAAAAGAAAGTCGGCGAAGCTGTCGCTGCTGACGAAATCCTGATCGACATCGAGACCGACAAGGTCGTGCTAGAAGTGCCTGCGCCCGCTGCGGGCGTGATCTGTGAAATCCTGGTGGCCGACGGCGGCACGGTGGCGGCCGAGCAATTGATCGCCCGCATCGACACCGAAGGCAAAGCCGGCGCCGTGGCTGCCCCTGCCGCACCTGCCGCTGCACCCGTGGCTGCCGCACCTGCTGCCTCGGCTAGCAAAGCTGGCGTGGCCATGCCTGCCGCTGCCAAGCTGATGGCCGACAACAACCTGTCCTCTGGCTCGGTGCCTGGCACTGGCAAAGACGGCCGCGTCACCAAAGGTGACGTGCTGTCTGCTGTGGCCGGTGGCGTGCAATCTACTGCTGCGGTGATCCCAACAGGCGCACCGACCAAGTCCTTGCCTCAGGTGGCCGTGCCTGCGGTGTCTTTGGGTGACCGCCCAGAGCAACGCGTGCCGATGACTCGCCTGCGTGCCCGCGTGGCCGAGCGTTTGCTGCAATCGCAGTCGACCAACGCCATCCTGACCACTTTCAACGAAATCAACATGGCCCCGGTCATGGACATGCGCAAGCGCATGCAAGAGCGTTTCGAAAAAGAACATGGCGTCAAGCTCGGCTTCATGAGCTTCTTCGTCAAGGCTGCTGTGCACGCCTTGAAGAAATTCCCTGTGCTCAATGCCTCGGTGGATGGCAACGACATCGTGTATCACGGCTACTTCGACATCGGTATCGCTGTGGGCTCCCCACGCGGTTTGGTGGTGCCGATTTTGCGCAACGCTGACCAAATGAGCTTTGCCGACATCGAGAAGAAGATCGCTGAATTTGGCCAGAAGGCCAAAGACGGCAAGTTGGGCATCGAAGAGATGACCGGCGGCACCTTCTCCATCTCCAACGGTGGCACCTTTGGCTCGATGATGTCCACACCCATCATCAACCCACCCCAGTCCGCGATTTTGGGCGTGCACGCGACCAAAGACCGCGCCATGGTGGAAAACGGCCAGGTTGTGGTTCGCCCTATGAACTACTTCGCCATGTCGTACGACCACCGCATCATCGACGGCCGCGAAGCCGTGTTGGGCTTGGTCGCCATGAAGGAAGCGCTGGAAGACCCAGCCCGCCTGCTGTTCGACATCTAAACCCCCTTGTTTTGAATGCCCCCTGCCCAGGGGGCGTTTTTCATCCAGAAGACAAACACCATGAGCAAACAATTCGACGTCGTTGTCATCGGCGGTGGCCCCGGTGGCTACATCGCAGCCATCCGCGCTGCACAACTCGGTTTTCAAGTCGCTTGTATCGACGAATGGAAAAACGCAGCCGGTGGCCCAGCGCCCGGTGGCACCTGTACCAACGTGGGTTGCATTCCCTCTAAAGCTTTGCTGCAGTCCAGCGAACACTTTGACCACGCCAACCACCACTTCGCAGAGCACGGCATCACCGCCACAGGCGTGAAGATGGATGTGGCCAAGATGATTGCCCGCAAGGACAACGTTGTGAAGCAAAACAACGATGGCATCTTGTACCTGTTCAAGAAAAACAAGGTCACGTTTTTTCATGGCCGTGGCAGCTTTGCTGGCCAAGCCGAAGGCGGCTACACCATCAACGTGGCTGGCAAAACAGAAGAGTCCATCACAGCCAAGCAAGTCATCATCGCCACAGGCTCCAACGCCCGTGCCTTGCCCGGTACACCGTTTGACGAAGTCAACGTGTTGTCGAACGACGGCGCGCTGCGTGTTGGCGCGGTCCCCAAGAAGCTGGCCTTGATTGGTTCAGGTGTGATCGGTTTGGAGATGGGTTCTGTGTGGCGTCGTCTCGGCGCTGACGTGACCATCCTCGAAGGCCTGCCCACATTCCTCGGTGCCGTGGACGAGCAAATCGCCAAAGAAGCCAAGAAAGCATTCGACAAGCAGGGCCTGAAGATCGAACTCGGCGTGAAAGTCGGCGAGATCGTCAATGGCAAGGAAGGCGTCACCGTCAACTACACCAACGCCAAAGGCGAAGCCATTGTGCTCGACGCTGACAAGTTGATCGTGTCGATTGGTCGCGTGCCCAACACCATCGGTTTGAACGCCGAAGCCATCGGCTTGCAACTCGACGAGCGCGGTGCGATTGTTGTGGACGGTGATTGCAAAACCAACGTTCCTGGCGTGTGGGCGGTGGGCGACGTGGTGCGTGGCCCCATGCTCGCGCACAAAGCCGAAGAAGAAGGCGTTGCCGTGGCCGAGCGCATCGCTGGCCAACACGGTCACGTCAACTTCAACACCATCCCTTGGGTGATCTACACCAGCCCCGAAATCGCTTGGGTGGGCCGCACAGAGCAGCAGCTCAAGGCGGACGGTGTGGCTTACAAAGCTGGCACCTTCCCGTTCCTCGCGAACGGCCGTGCACGCGCTTTGGGCGACACCACCGGTATGGTGAAGTTCTTGGCCGATGCCACGACCGACGAGATCTTGGGCGTGCACATGGTGGGCCCACAGGTGTCAGAGTTGATCTCTGAAGCCGTGGTGGCGATGGAGTTCAAGGCTTCTGCCGAAGACATCGCACGCATTTGCCATGCGCACCCATCTTTGAGCGAAGCCACGAAAGAAGCCGCATTGGCCGTGGACAAACGCACCTTGAACTTCTAAGCCCTTGACGCGCTGCCGACTGCGGTTGGCGGCGAGTTGGGGTAAAGTTCTTGCATCCCACAAACCCGGGCTTTGCTCCGGGTTTTTTTCCGGGTTTTGTTTTTGAAGTCGATGATCGATCCGCCCATGTCCGTTCGTTCCGTTTACGAAGAAGAACTCCGCAAACGCGGCTTTCAGAGCGACCCTGCGCAGCTTCGCGCCATTGAGGCGCTCGAGGTGTGCGCCAACGAGTGGGCCGTCTACCGCGCCAAGCGCTCCAACGCCCTGAAAAAACTGATCCATCGCCCCGAGATCCCCAAGGGCGTGTACATGTTTGGCGGCGTAGGGCGCGGCAAGAGCTTTTTGATGGACTGCTTCTACGAGGCGGTGCCGATCAAACGAAAGACCCGCTTGCACTTTCACGAGTTCATGCGCGAGGTGCACCGCGAGCTGACCGCCATGCAAGGCACTGTCAATCCGCTGAATGTGTTGGGCAAAAAGATGGCCAAGCGTTACCGCTTGATCTGCTTTGATGAATTCCATGTGGCCGACATCACCGATGCGATGATCCTGCACCGCTTGTTGGTCGCGCTGTTTGAAAACGGTGTGGGTTTTGTGACCACGTCCAACTTCATGCCCGATGGTTTGTACCCCAACGGCCTGCACCGCGATCGCATCTTGCCCGCGATCGCCTTGCTCAACCAGCGCATGAATGTGTTGAATGTCGACAACGGCACCGATTACCGCCGACGCACTCTGGAGATGGTCAAGCTGTACCACTCGCCCTTGGGCGAGCAGGCTGACCGTGAAATGAACGATGCGTTCAACCGCCTGGCCACAGGCCCTGACGAGGACCCGGTGCTGCACATCGAGGCCCGCAAAATCCAGTCGCGCCGCCGCTCGGGTGATGTGGTCTGGTTCGACTTCATGGCCATTTGCGGTGGCCCGCGCTCGCAAAACGATTACCTCGAAATCGCCACGCAGTTCCATACGGTGCTTTTGAGCAATGTGCCTCAACTGCCCGTCAGCATGGCGTCCGAGGCTAGGCGTTTCACTTGGCTGATCGATGTGCTGTATGACCGCCGCGTCAAGCTCATCCTGTCGGCAGCAGTCGAACCCGAAGCGCTTTATCTGCAAGGCCCGATGTCGCACGAGTTTCCGCGCACCATCTCGCGCCTGCACGAGATGCAGTCGAGCGAATTTTTGGCGCTCGAGCACCGCACTGTGGACACGCACCTGACATGAAATACGTTGGTTTGTTTCTGTCTTGGGCTTGCGCTTGTTTCACAGCGACAGCTCAAACCGAAGATCCCGTTTTTGCCGAAATCAGCCATCAACGGGCGCTGCTCAGCTTGCAGCGTGAACAAGTCACGGTGCAGCAAGACACCGAGGCCCGCGCGTGCTGGCAAAAATTCGCCGTCAACGATTGCCTGGCATCGGTCAGAAAAAACAAACGGGCACAACTGGACCCGATTCGCCAAAAAGAGCTGGCACTCAATGCGCAAGAACGCGCTTGGCGCACCCGTCAACGCGATGAGCGGCTTCAAAACAAGACGCCGACATCCGGAGGTCCGAGTGAGCAGTGAAACCGAAGTCAATCTGCGCTCGCCCGCGCGGCAATTGATCGAGCTCCAAATGGAGCATGCCGATCTGGACGCTTTGATCGATCAGGCCATGGAACGTGATGAGCCGATAGACGAACTGCGCTTGCGCCGATTCAAAAAGCGCCGCTTGGCGCTGCGTGACCAGATCGTGCGCTTGCAGGTGATGCTCGAACCCAAGGAGCCAGCTTGACCCGATTGTCCGATGCTGTGGCTGATACCTTGTCTGATGCTGGGCGGTTGGCCCAGCAGGTCAGCGGCTTTCAGCCGCGTCAGGGGCAAACCGAGATGGCCATGGCGGTGGTCGAAACCATCGAAGAAGGTGGTGCCTTGGTCGTGGAGGCCGGGACGGGCGTGGGCAAAACCTACGCTTACCTTGTGCCTGTCTTGCTCAGTGGCCAGCGCGCCCTGATCTCAACCGCCACCAAGGCCCTGCAGGACCAGCTTTTCTCGCGTGACATTCCGCGCTTGGCGCAGGTGCTCAATTTGCCTGTGCGCGTGGCCTTGCTCAAAGGGCGTTCCAGTTACCTGTGTCTGCACCGCATGGAGCAAGCGCGCCACAGCCCGCAAGCGGCTCAGGCCGCCTACCAGCGGGCCATTGCCAAGGTCGAGTCCTGGTCGCAAGTGACGCAGTCAGGCGACATGGCCGAATTGCCGGGCTTGGATGAAAGCTCGTCGCTGTGGCCCCTGGTGACCTCAACCCGCGACAACTGTTTGGGCTCGAACTGCCCGCGCTACCGCGCATGCCATGTGAACTTGGCACGCAAGGAAGCCATGGCGGCCGATGTGGTGGTGATCAACCACCACCTGTTTTTTGCCGACCTGTCGGTGCGCGAATCGGGCGTGGCCGAACTCTTGCCCACAGTGCGCGTCACGGTGTTCGATGAGGCGCACCAGCTCAACGAAATCGGTGTCAATTTTCTGGGCCAAGACCTGTCCACGGTGCAGTTGCTCGAGCTGGCGCGTGACGTGTTGGGCACGGGTTTGCAGCTGGCCCGCGGATTGGTGGACTGGCAAATGCTGTCTGCAGGCCTCGAGAAAGCCACACGCGACTGGCGGCTGGCTGCGGGGCAGCACCGGGGTGCTGTGCGATTGCGTTGGGCCGAAGGGGCACCACAAGGCGTGGAGCCTGCCGCCTGGACCGCGAGCCTGGAGCAGCTGCAAGTGGCGCTGGACACGCTCAGCGCCGGGCTCGATCAGGTGACGGAGTTGGCGCCCGACTTTCAACGGCTCATGGAGCGCACCATCGCCTTTGGCCAACGGACCCGGCAATTTGCCAATGCGCCCGATGACGATGCCGTGCGCTGGGCAGAGGTCAGTGCGCAGCTTCGCCTGATCGAGGCACCGCTGGACATCGCTGACACGTTTTCCAAATTGACGAGTCCAGCGCAGGCACCCACTTTGCCGCAAGACCATACGACCGAGCAAGCTGCCGTGCCTGTGCAAAGGGCTTGGGTGTTCACCTCGGCCACACTGGGCTCGGACGATCGCCTCAGTTGGTTCACCCAGCCCTGCGGGCTGACGGCGGCCCGCACCATGCGGGTGGGCAGCCCATTTGACTACGCCCAGCAGGCGGCGCTCTATGTGCCCGACCATTTGCCCAAGCCGAGTGACCCCACGCATGCGCGGCAAGTTGCGCAGCTGGTCCACGAGGCTGTGGGGCTTTTGGGGGGCCGAACGCTGGTGCTGACCACCACCTTGAACGCCATGCGCGTCATCGGTGAACACCTGCAATCGCGTTTTGATTCAGGCGTGAATGTGGAGGTTTTGATTCAAGGCCAAAGCCCCAAGCGCAAGCTGATGGAGCGTTTTCGCGAGGGCCGCAGCCAAGGTGGCGCCGGTTGCGTGCTGGTGGCCTCGGCGTCTTTTTGGGAAGGCTTTGATGTGCCCGGCGATGCCCTGCAGCTGGTGGTCATCGACAAATTGCCGTTTCCGCCGCCAGATGACCCGCTGTTCGAGGCCCGAAGCCAGCGATTGACACGCGAAGGGCGAAGCCCGTTTGCCGAGCACGCCTTGCCTGAAGCGGCAGTGGCTTTGAAGCAAGGGGCAGGGCGCTTGATCCGAAGCGAGACGGACACAGGTGTTTTGGTCGTGTGCGACACGCGCCTCAACACCATGTCTTACGGCAAGCGTCTATTGGCGGCACTGCCTGCGATGAGGCTGATCACCAGCCGGTCGGACTTTGTTTCTGAGGTCAGCGCCTTGGCGCAAGATTCACCAGAGCTTCCACCAGGCTGAAGCCTTTTTCACGCCCTTGCCTTGAAGGTAGGGCGATTGGGGGTAATTGGTCTGAAGCACGCGCTGGGCATCGTCACGCAGGGCGGTCATGCCCATGGCGTCATAAGAGGTGACCAAAATGGCCAAGGCATCTTCGACCGCTGGCACGCCTTGGTAGTCGGAGATGGCCTGTTGCGCCCGGTTCACCGCAGCCACGTGTGCGCCTTTGGTGGCGTAAAAGCGTGCCACATGCACCTCGTAAGCGGCCAAAGAGTTGACGATGTACGTCATGCGCTGGCGTGCATCGGGGGTGTATTTGGATTCCGGAAAACGCGCGGCCAAATCGCGGAACGACTCAAACGACTCTTTGGCAGCCTTTTGGTCGCGTTCGGACAGGTCCTGCCGTGTGATGAAAGAAAACAGCCCCAAGTTGTCGTTGAAGTTGACCAAACCCTTGAGGTAAAGGGCGTAATCGAGCGCTGGGCTGGTGGGGTGAAGCCGAATGAAACGGTCGAGTGTGGCGATGGCCTGCACTTTGTCGCCCGTCTTGTATTGGGCGAAGGCTTTTTCGAGCTGGGCTTGCTGCGCAAGCACGGTGCCCGCAGCGCGGCCTTCGAGTTTGTCGAACAGGCCGATGGCTTTGTCCCATGCACCCGAATTGACTTCGTCCCGGGCTTCTTTGTAGATGCGGTCGGTGGTCCAACCTGCTGTCACATCCTTGGGCGTACTCGAACAACCGGACAAGATCGATGCCGCCAACAAAAGGCAAGCGGGAAGCACCGATAATCTGAAACGCAGCATGTCCGACATCCTTGAACTGTTCACTCTAATTGATTATATCGACCCCCCCCACATTGCAAGCGTCTGAGTTCCCGGATTCTGAAGTTTTACCCACGGGTTCAGAGACCGAAGCCACCGAAGTCCGGCACGACGAGATTCCCGTGGCCCTCCAAGGCTGGCGGCTTGACCGCGCGCTGGCCCATCTGGTGCCTGAGTTTTCGCGCAATTATTTGCAGCAGCTGATCGAACAGGGCGATGTCCTGCTGGAGGGCAAGCCTGCGACCAAGTCCTCTTCCAAAGTCAAATTCGGGCACCACATCACGGTTACGCTGCGGGCCACGCCTCAGTCCCAAGCATTTGTGCCTGAGGCCATGCCCATCGACGTGGTCTACGAAGACGAGCACCTTCGCGTGGTGAACAAGCCTGCAGGCTTGGTGGTGCATCCTGCCCCGGGCAATTGGCGAGGCACCTTGCTCAATGGCTTGTTGGCGCTGGACCCGCTGGCGGTCCATGTGCCTCGAGCGGGGATCGTGCACCGCTTGGACAAGGACACCAGCGGCCTCATGGTGGTGGCCCGAACGCGCCAAGCCATGGATGCCTTGGTCGCCATGATTGCTGCCCGGGACGTCAGCCGCCAGTACTTGGCCATTGCCCATGGCCGCTGGGGGAGCGACGCGGTGCGCAAGGTCGAAGCCCCCATTGGCCGCGACCCGAGCAACCGTTTGCGCATGGCAGTGGTGGATCTGAGCAACCAATCTGGCAAAACAGCGGCCACCACCTTTGAGTTGCTGGACGAGGGGGATGATGGTTGTCTGGTGCAGTGCACCTTGCACACGGGCCGCACGCACCAGATTCGGGTGCACATGGCCCACCTCAAGCACCCCTTGCTGGCCGATGCCGTGTATGGCGGCACGCCCGCCGCTGGCATGGTGCGGCAAGCCTTGCACGCTTGGCACTTGGCGTTCACACACCCGATCACGGGGGTGGAACTGGATTTCAAGTCTGCCTTGCCACAAGACATGCAGTCTGCGCTGGCCGACTGGGGCCTCAGCTACAATGCCCCATCCTGAACCCGGTTGACGGGTCCGACGGCCACGGCCCCATGGCCCCGCCACGGTAATTGCATGCACCCAGCAACTTTTCAGGCCCGGCCCCAGCTGGTCGCCCCTCTCAAACCCTCCAACTCAGATTGACTGAGTGATTTTTCCCGGAAGACCGACACCATGAACACGGCGCAAGCCAAGCGTGTCCTTGAAACAGCCTTGCTCTGCAGCCATCAGCCTTTGTCGCTGCGGGAGATGCGCGTCTTGTTTGACGACGCCTTGGGTGCCGATACTTTGCGTCAGATGCTCGCCGATTTGCAGCAAGACTGGGCCCAGCGTGGTCTGGCGCTGGTGTCGGTGGCCAGTGGCTGGCGGTTTCAAAGTCGCCCCGAGATGCGAGACTTTTTGGACCGTCTGCACCCCGAAAAACCACCCAAATACACCCGTGCGGTGATGGAGACCTTGGCCATCATTGCCTACCGGCAGCCCGTCACCCGCGGCGACATGGAAGACATCCGGGGTGTGACGATCAATTCTCAGATTCTCAAGCAGCTCGAAGACCGGGGTTGGGTCGAAGTGATTGGACACCGCGAAACCGTCGGTCGTCCTGGGCTGTATGCCACCACGCGACAGTTCCTGGATGATCTGGGCCTGGGCTCGCTGGACCAATTGCCTCTGCTTTCTTCGGTTGATCGCCAGACTTCTGCGCTCGCAGGTTTGGTGGACGACGAGCCGGTTCAACCCGCTTTGTCGCTTGAAGAAGCCCTGAATCCCGTCGAGTCTCCTGTGGCCGACATGTTTGCGGAGTCCGAAATGGCCTCGCTTTTGCCTGCGCAACCGCCCGTCGGTTCTGAACCGCTTGTTGCACCAGCGTCCGAGCAGGCCGTTCCTCCTACTGTGGGTGATTTAGACCCCGAGCACCCATGAATTCACCATCTCAAGACCCCCAACAGCCTGCAGCATCCCCCGAGCTGGAGCGACAAGTGCCGCTGCGCTCACCCGCACCGAGTGCCTACAAGGCCGTTGTCCTGTCCGACGTCGTGTCAGGCGATTTTGACAACGAAGGCGATGCGCCCGAGATCGACTTGGATTTGGGCAAGCGCGTGCTGGCCCCTCAGGCCGACTCGCCCAAGCTGCACAAAGTGCTGGCCCAAGCCGGCATGGGCTCGCGTCTTGACATGGAGAAGCTGATTCTTGAAGGACGGATTGCCGTCAACAACGAACCCGCCCACGTCGGGCAACGCATCCAGTATGGGGACCAAATCAAGGTCAACGGCAAGCTGATCCACGTTCGGATTGATCCGCCACCCGCGCGCGTGATCGCTTACCACAAGCCTGCGGGCGAAATCGTCAGCCATGATGATCCGCAAAACCGACCCTCTGTTTTTCGCAAATTGCCGCGCCTGATGAATGGCAAATGGCAGTCGGTTGGTCGTTTGGACTTGAACACCGAAGGTTTGTTGCTGTTCACCAGCTCAGGCGAGTTGGCCAACCAATTGATGCACCCGCGCTTTGGCTTGGAGCGTGAATACGCCGTCCGCGTCTTGGGCGCGTTGAGCAACGAAGAAAAGAAACGCCTGCTCGAAGGCGTGATGCTGGACGACGGCATGGCCCAGTTCGGCTCCATTGAAGACGGCGGCGGCGAAGGCTCCAACTGCTGGTACCGCGTCACCATTTCTGAAGGTCGCAACCGCGAGGTGCGCCGCATGATGGAGTCCGTCGGTCACGCCGTCAGCCGCTTGATCCGCATCCGTTACGGTGCCATGGTCTTGCCGCACGGCCTGCGCCGAGGGGCTTGGTTGGAGCTCGAAGAGGGCGACATCCGCGCACTGATGCGCGCGGCAGGCTCTTTGGAGCGCACAGCACCCGCGGCCGGGCCGCGTTCGGCACGTCCCGCACGCGGCGTGGGCCGCCCTGACCGCAGTCCCCGCACAGGCGGCAGAGGTCAAGCGGGCACCGCCGTGCCCCGCGCCAAACCCGCGCCGCGAGGCAACGCTCCAGCTTCAGGTGACGCTCAAGCCGAACCGGCACGCACGTCCAAGGGCTACATCGGCGCTGAAAGTTTCAACCGTGTCAAGCAGGCGCCGGGTGGTCCGGGGCGAGGTGGCAAACGCAAGAGCGGTGGCCGCAGCCGCTGATCCCCAGCACACTGTCAGGTTTTCAGCCCTGCTCATTCGAAGCAGGGCTTGCCGCAGGTTAGAATAAGCGGCTTTGCCAAATGGCAAAAATGCTTAAAAATCACTCAATCACAGGAAATACCATGGCGATCGAACGCACCCTCTCCATCATCAAGCCCGACGCAGTGGCCAAAAATGTCATTGGTCAGATCTACGCCCGCTTTGAAGCTGCTGGCCTGAAGGTCGTGGCTGCCAAGATGGCCCATCTGTCGCGCGGCGAAGCCGAGCAGTTCTATGCTGTGCACAGCGCACGTCCTTTCTTTAAGGACTTGGTGGACTTCATGATTTCCGGTCCTGTGATGATCCAGGCACTGGAAGGCGAAGGCGCCATCGGCAAAAACCGCGACCTGATGGGCGCGACCGATCCGAAAAAAGCTGACGCTGGCACCATCCGCGCCGACTTTGCTGACAGCATCGACGCCAATGCCGTGCACGGCTCTGACGCCCCTGAAACTGCTGCTGCGGAAGTTGCTTTCTTCTTCCCCGGCATGAACGTTTACAGCCGCTGATCGCGTCGCGACTTTCTCGCGACTCAAAACGCATGACGGCCAACCTTCTTGAATTCGATCTGGAGGGTCTGGCCGTTTTTTGCGAAGGGCTGGGTGAAAAGCGTTTCCGCGCCACCCAGCTGTTCCGCTGGATCCACCAGCGAGGTGCCAGTGATTTCGACCAGATGACCGATCTGGCCAAGTCCCTGCGCGAAAAACTCAAGACTTCTGCCCACATCGCCGCCTTGCCGGTGATTTCGCAGCACATGTCTGCCGACGGCACGATCAAGTGGCTGTTCGATGTGGGTGACGGCAACGCCGTCGAATCTGTGTTCATTCCCGAGGACGACCGGGGCACGCTGTGCGTGTCATCGCAAGCGGGCTGCGCTGTGGGCTGCCGCTTTTGCTCCACGGGACACCAGGGCTTCAGCCGCAAC
>CANBTZ010000053.1 GCA_947372495.1 Comamonadaceae bacterium
AGCGCGGCCAAGTGCTGTGCAAGCCAGGCTCGATCAAGCCACACACCCACTTCACGGGCGAGATCTATGTCTTGTCCAAAGACGAAGGTGGCCGTCACACGCCATTCTTCAACAACTACCGTCCTCAGTTCTACTTCCGTACGACTGACGTGACAGGCGCGATCGAATTGCCAGAAGGCAAAGAGATGGTGATGCCAGGCGACAACGTGTCGATCACTGTGAAGTTGATCAACCCCATCGCGATGGAAGAAGGTCTGCGTTTCGCTATCCGCGAAGGCGGCCGTACCGTTGGCGCTGGCGTCGTTGCCAAGATCCTCGCCTAAGAGGTCAATGTAGGGGTATAGCTCAATTGGCAGAGCGTCGGTCTCCAAAACCGAAGGTTGTAGGTTCGATTCCTACTGCCCCTGCCACCTGAAAAGGTGGATTTCAAGCCCGCCACAACCTGGCGGGCTTGCGTGTCTGATAAGTGCTTGTTTTTTGCAGGCCTCACAAAGGTTTCGAAGCCGATATGGCAACGTCTGAAGTTCAAACAGTCAATTCGACCGCCGACAAGGCGCGGGTTGCAGCCGCTGTTGCCGCGCTGATCGCCGGCCTGGTGGCTTACTACTTGTTGGCCAAGCAGGGTTCACTCGTGCAGTGGGCTGGCTTGCTGGTGGCCACGGCTGTCGCTGTGGTCGTGTTTCTGACTTCCGAGTCGGGCCGTCAGCTGGTGGCATTCGCCCGCGACGCCGTTCGCGAAGTCAAAAAAGTGGTGTGGCCAGAGCGCAAAGAGGCGATGCAAATCACCGCTTACGTGTTTGTCTTCGTGTTGGTCATGGCTGTATTTTTGTGGCTGACCGACAAGACCCTTGAATGGGTGTTTTACGACTTGATTCTGGGTTGGAAAAAATAATGAGTGATGCACTGGTCAATGCTCCCCAGGCTGGCGATTCCACGAATCCTGATCTGAAGTGGTACGTGGTTCATGCTTATTCCGGCATGGAAAAAGCTGTTGAGCGCAACATCATTGAGCGCATCAACCGCACCGGCATGCAGGACAAGTTTGGCCGTATTTTGGTGCCCACTGAAGAAGTGGTCGAAATCAAAAACGGTCAAAAGCGCACCACCGAACGCAAATTTTTCCCCGGCTACGTGCTGGTGGAAATGGTGATGAACGACGAAACCTGGCACTTGGTGAAACACACCAACAAAGTCACAGGTTTTGTGGGTGGCGCCAAGAACCGTCCCGCGCCGATCTCTGAGGACGATGTCCTGAAGATCGTGAGCCAGATGCAAGAAGGCACCGACAAGCCCCGCCACAAGGTGGAGTTCGAAGTGGGTGAATACGTGCGCGTCAAAGAAGGCCCGTTCACCGACTTCAACGGTACCGTGGAAGAGGTCAATTACGAGCGCAACAAGATGCGTGTGTCTGTGACGATCTTTGGTCGCGCCACACCCGTCGAGCTGGAATTCAGTCAGGTCGAAAAAACCTGACCAAAGGGGTGGCCTTCGGACCGCCCTGTCTTGTTTCGGCAGGCTGCTACCCGACTCGGTAGCCTGCTTTAAAAAGAGAGTCGTTAACCCCCGGGGAGCTCGCAAGAGCGTTTGAACCCGTAAGGAGAAAAGCATGGCGAAAAAAATCGTCGGCTTCATCAAGCTGCAAGTGCCGGCTGGTAAAGCCAATCCATCGCCACCTATTGGCCCAGCATTGGGTCAACGTGGTCTGAACATCATGGAATTCTGCAAGGCGTTCAACGCCCAGACCCAAGGCGTTGAGCCAGGTCTGCCCCTGCCAGTGGTCATCACTGCGTTTGCAGACAAGTCCTTCACCTTCATCATCAAGACCCCGCCTGCAGCGACCTTGATCAAGAAGTCCATCAAAATCGACAAGGCTTCTACCAAGCCTGGTCTGGAAAAAGTTGGCAAGATCACCCGCGCTCAGCTGGAAGACATCGCCAAAGCCAAGATGAAAGATCTGACTGCTGCCGATTTGGACGCAGCCGTTCGCACCATCGCTGGTACTGCCCGTTCCATGGGCGTGAATGTGGAGGGCGTGTAAATGTCCAAGCTCACTAAAAAGCAAAAAGCCTTCGAAGGCAAAGTGGACAGCAACAAGCTGTACGCATTGGCTGACGCGTTGGTCATCGTCAAAGAGTGCGCCAATGCCAAGTTCGATGAATCCATCGACGTGGCTGTGCAACTCGGCATCGATGCCAAGAAGTCTGACCAAGTGGTTCGTGGCGCTGTCGTGTTGCCTAACGGCACAGGCAAAACCGCCCGCGTGGCTGTGTTCGCCCAAGGCGCCAAGGCTGATGAAGCCCGTGCCGCTGGTGCTGACGTGGTCGGTATGGACGACCTGGCTGCGCAAGTCAAGGCCGGTGACATGCCTTTCGACGTGGTGATCGCTGCTCCTGACGCGATGCGCGTTGTGGGTACGTTGGGTCAGATCTTGGGCCCACGTGGCCTGATGCCTAACCCCCAAGGCGGTGCCGTGACGCCTGACGTGGCCACTGCTGTGCGCAACGCCAAAGCGGGTCAAGTCCAGTTCCGCGTGGACAAAGCCGGTATCGTGCACGGCACGATTGGCCGCCGCTCGTTCGACGCTGACAAGTTGCAAGGCAACTTGGCTGCATTGATCGACGCTTTGAACAAAGCCAAGCCAGCCACCAGCAAAGGTGTTTACCTGCGCAAAGTGGCCGTGTCTTCGACCATGGGTGTGGGCGTTCGCGTCGACACACAATCCATCGCAGCTTGATTGCGGTAGAAATTTGAGCGGGCCTTCATGGCCTGCTCAATGTGGTGGGCTGTAGCCCTTTTGAAAAAAAGGACTGCAGGCCATCCAAGACCGTTGGTGTGCCCCAGGGTGCTTAATCGGTGGGTTGCAAAACCCCCGCCAACGCAGATGGCGATCCCGCTGCAGATGGATGAATTTCCTGAAAACAGTTGGTCGCTGCAAATAGGCGTGCTCTAGGGTTGACCCGAAAGCACATTTTAAGGAGTAGACCTTGAGTCTGAATCGCAGTGAGAAAGAAGCGGTCATTTCCGAAGTGACCGGCCTCGCAGCTAAAGCTCAAACGCTGGTGATTGCGGAATACCGCGGTATCACGGTCGCTGACATGACAAACTTGCGCGTCAAAGCACGCAGCTTGGGCGTTTCGCTGAGTGTGTTGAAAAACACCTTGGCACGCCGTGCTGTGGCGGGTAGCCAGTTTGAAGTTGTCGCCGACCAGATGACCGGTCCGCTGATCTATGGCTTCTCTGAAGATGCAGTGGCTGCCGCTAAGGTGGTGGCCGACTTCGCGAAAACCAACGACAAGTTGGTGATCCGCGGTGGTGCATTTGCAGGCAAAGCCCTGGATGTCAACGGCGTCAAGCAACTCGCAAGCATCCCTTCCAAAGAAGTGCTGCTGGCCCAGTTGTGTGGCTTGCTGATGTCGCCAATGTCCCGCACCGCAGTGGTGTTGGGTGCTCTGGCGGCCAAAAAAGGCGAAGGCGAAGCTGTTGCCGCTTAAGGCCAGCGTTCGTGTTTTAACCACTTGTTAGGAAATAAAAATGGCATTCGATAAAGACGCATTTTTGACCGCGCTGGACAGCATGACGGTCATGGAACTCAACGACCTGGTGAAAGCCATCGAAGAGAAATTTGGTGTGAGCGCTGCTGCTATGGCCGCTCCTGCTGCTGCTGGTGGCGGTGCTGCTGCTGCTGCTGAAGAGAAGACTGAATTCAACGTCATTCTGCTCGAAGCTGGCGCCAACAAAGTGTCCGTGATCAAAGCCGTGCGCGAGATCACCGGTCTGGGCTTGAAAGAAGCCAAAGACTTGGTCGACGGCGCTCCAAAGGCTGTCAAAGAAGCTCTGCCAAAGGCAGACGCCGAAGCCGCCAAGAAGAAGCTGGAAGAAGCTGGCGCCAAGGCCGAACTCAAGTAATTCGGTCTCGTTTCCAAGGCTGGAGTGTCCGCAAGGGCCTCCAGCCTTTGGTGCTTGAAGAGCACACCGAAAAGCAGACGCCATTGCGTCTTCTTTCCAGTGTTTTCTGACCCGACTGCAGAAGACCCTTGGTTCGGGTTGCGTGCAATGCGCAACCGTCCGCCAACGCTGGTAGTGGCCAGCCGCCAAGCCCGTTGCATGTGCTGAAAAGCATGTGCAACACACAGTCCTGAAAGATCAAGCCCGGAGGTCTCATGGCCTATACATACACCGAACGCAAGCGAATTCGCAAAAGTTTCGGCAGCCGCGAAAGCGTGCTCGAAGTTCCTTACCTGCTGCAAATGCAAAAAGACGCTTACACGTCGTTCTTGCAGGCAGGGATGATCCCCTCCAAACGTTCACACGAAGGTTTGCAAGCCGCCTTTGAGTCGGCTTTCCCGATCGTCTCGCACAACGGGTTTGTCGAGATGAAGTTCGTCGAATACAACCTGGCCAAGCCAGCGTTCGATGTGCGCGAATGCCAGACCCGCGGTTTGACCTTCTCGTCAGCCGTGCGCGCCCGCGTGCAGCTCATCATTTACGACCGTGACTCTTCGACCTCACAGAACAAAGTGGTCAAAGAAGTGAAAGAGCAAGAGGTCTACATGGGCGAAGTGCCCCTGATGACCGACAAAGGCTCCTTCATCATCAACGGCACCGAGCGCGTGATCGTGTCTCAGTTGCACCGCTCGCCTGGTGTGTTCTTTGAACACGACAAGGGCAAGACCCACAGCTCGGGCAAACTGCTGTTCAGCGCCCGCATCATCCCTTACCGCGGTTCTTGGCTCGACTTCGAATTCGATCCGAAAGACATCCTGTATTTCCGCGTCGACCGCCGTCGCAAGATGCCTGTGTCGATCCTGCTCAAAGCCATCGGCCTGAACCCGGAATCGATCTTGGCGAACTTCTTCGTCAACGACACCTTCCGCTTGATGGACAGTGGCGCACAAATGGAATTTGTGGCCGAGCGCCTGCGCGGCGAAGTGGCGCGTTTCGACATCACCGACAAATCCGGCAAAGTGGTCGTCGCCAAAGACAAACGCATCACCGCGCGCCACACCCGTGAGCTCGAGCAGTCCGGCACCACGCACATCAGCGTGCCCGAAGACTTCCTGATCGGCCGCGTGGTGGCTCGCAACATCGTGGACGGCGACACCGGCGAGATCATTGCCAAGGCCAACGAAGAGTTGACCGAAGCCTTGCTGAAAAAGCTGCGCACCTCCGGCATCCAAGACCTGCAGTGCATCTACACCAACGAACTCGACCAGGGCGCGTACATCTCGCAAACCTTGCGCATCGACGAAACCGTGGACGAGTTCGCTGCACGCGTGGCCATTTACCGCATGATGCGCCCAGGCGAGCCGCCGACAGAAGACGCTGTGCAAGCCCTGTTCCAGCGCTTGTTCTACAACCCCGACACCTACGACTTGTCGCGTGTGGGCCGCATGAAGTTCAACGCCCGCGTGGGCCGCGACGAATCCACCGGCCCCATGGTGCTGACCAACGAAGACATCTTGGCTGTGGTCAAGATCTTGGTTGACCTGCGCAACGGCCGTGGCGAAGTCGATGACATCGATCACCTGGGCAACCGCCGCGTGCGTTGCGTGGGCGAACTGGCCGAAAACCAGTACCGCACCGGTTTGGCGCGCATTGAAAAAGCGGTGAAAGAGCGTCTGGGTCAGGCCGAGCAAGAGCCTCTGATGCCACACGACCTGATCAACTCCAAGCCGATTTCTGCGGCTTTGAAAGAGTTCTTCGGCGCATCGCAGCTGTCCCAGTTCATGGACCAGACCAACCCGCTGGCCGAGATCACCCACAAGCGCCGCGTGTCGGCCCTTGGCCCAGGTGGTTTGACCCGCGAACGCGCTGGCTTTGAAGTCCGTGACGTGCACGTGACCCACTACGGTCGTGTGTGTCCAATCGAGACACCCGAAGGTCCAAACATTGGTTTGATCAACTCTTTGGCTTTGTACGCCCGCTTGAACGAGTACGGTTTCATTGAAACCCCGTACCGCCGCGTGGTGGACGCCAAGGTCACGATGGACATCGACTACCTGTCGGCCATCGAAGAAGGCAAGTACGTGATCGCGCAGGCCAACGCCACGCTCGACAAAGACGGCCGCCTGACCGGCGACCTGGTTTCTGCCCGTGAAAAAGGCGAATCCATCCTGTGCGGTGCCGAGCGCATCCAGTACATGGACGTGTCACCAGCGCAGATCGTGTCTGTGGCGGCATCCTTGGTGCCATTCCTCGAGCACGACGATGCGAACCGCGCCTTGATGGGTGCCAACATGTCGCGTCAGGCCGTGCCTGTGCTGCGTCCTGAAAAGCCCATGGTCGGTACCGGCATCGAGCGCGTTGCCGCGATCGACTCGGGCACCGTGGTCACCGCCACCCGTGGCGGCGTGGTCGACTATGTTGACGCCACCCGCGTCGTGATCCGCGTGAACGACGCCGAAGCGATTGCCGGTGAAGTCGGTGTGGACATCTACAACCTGATCAAGTACCAGCGTTCCAACCAGAACACCAACATCCACCAGCGCCCCATCGTCAAGCGCGGTGACAAGTTGGCCAAGGGCGATGTGATCGCCGACGGCGCATCGACCGACTTGGGCGAAATCGCCATCGGTCAGAACATGCTGATCGCGTTCATGCCCTGGAACGGCTACAACTTCGAAGATTCGATCTTGATCTCTGAGCGCGTGGTGTCGGAAGACCGCTACACCTCGATCCACATCGAAGAACTCGTGGTCATGGCCCGTGACACCAAGTTGGGTGCCGAAGAAATCACCCGCGACATCCCGAACCTGTCCGAGCAGCAATTGGGCCGCCTGGACGAGTCCGGCATCATCTACGTGGGCGCCGAAGTGCAACCCGGCGATGTGCTGGTGGGCAAGGTCACACCCAAAGGCGAGACCACCCTCACGCCTGAAGAGAAGCTCTTGCGCGCCATCTTCGGCGAGAAGGCTTCGGATGTGAAAGACACCTCGCTGCGCGTGGACCAGGGCTCGCAAGGCACTGTGATCGACGTGCAAGTCTTCACCCGCGAAGGCATCGTGCGCGACAAGCGCGCTCAGCAGATCATCGACGACGAACTCAAGCGTTTCCGTCTGGACCTGAACGACCAGCTGCGCATTGTGGAAGCCGACGCGTTTGACCGTATCGAGAAACTGCTGATCGGCCGCGTGGCCAACGGTGGCCCTCAGAAACTGGCCAAGGGCAGCAAGCTCGACAAGGCGTATTTGGATGCCGTGGAGAAATTCCACTGGTTCGACATCCGTCCTGCCGAAG
This sequence comes from Comamonadaceae bacterium, assembly GCA_947372495.1. Taxonomy (GTDB): domain Bacteria; phylum Pseudomonadota; class Gammaproteobacteria; order Burkholderiales; family Burkholderiaceae_C; genus Limnohabitans_A. Next base: position 7,237 of record CANBTZ010000053.1, read on the forward strand.
ACGAAGTGGCCAGCCAACTCGAGTCCATCAAAAACTCGCTGGAACAAACCCGCCACAGCTTCGACTTGTCTTTTGAAGAAAAGCGCAAGAAGTTGACCCAAGGCGACGAGCTGCCCGCAGGCGTGCTCAAAATGGTCAAGGTCTACCTGGCCGTCAAGCGCCGCTTGCAGCCAGGTGACAAGATGGCCGGTCGGCACGGCAACAAGGGTGTGGTCTCCAAGATCGTGCCCGTTGAAGACATGCCTTACATGGCCGACGGCACCCCTGCAGACATCGTGTTGAACCCCCTGGGCGTTCCTTCACGTATGAACGTGGGTCAGGTGCTCGAAGTTCACCTGGGCTGGGCGGGCAAAGGCATTGGCCACCGCATCGGCAACATGCTGCAGGCTGAAACCCAGCGCATGGAAAAAGTGTCCGAGCTGCGCAAGCTGTTTGACCAGCTCTACAACAGCCTGGGCCGCAAGGAAGACCTGTCGCAGTTGACGGACGATGAAGTGTTGGCCATGGCCGACAACCTCAAAGCGGGTTTCCCATTCGCCTCGCCTGTTTTCGACGGCGCAGCCGAAGAAGAAATCCGCGCCATGCTGCACCTGGCGTACCCGGAAGACCTGGCCAAGGCCAAGGGCCTGACCGCGACACGCACGCAGGCCAACTTGTTTGACGGCCGCACGGGCGACGCCTTTGACCGTCCCACCACGATCGGCTACATGCACTACCTGAAGTTGCACCACTTGGTCGACGACAAGATGCACGCCCGATCCACGGGCCCTTACAGCTTGGTCACGCAGCAGCCGCTGGGTGGTAAAGCGCAGTTCGGTGGTCAGCGTTTCGGTGAGATGGAAGTGTGGGCGCTGGAAGCCTATGGTGCTTCTTACACCCTGCAGGAAATGCTCACCGTCAAGTCCGACGACGTGCAAGGCCGTACCAAGGTGTACGAGAGCATCGTCAAGGGCGAACACTCCATCGAAGCGGGCATGCCCGAGTCGTTCAACGTGCTGGTCAAGGAAATCCGTTCGCTGGGCCTTGACATCGAGCTCGAGCGTTCTTAATTCACAGGCAAAGGATTTAAACCATGAAATCACTACTCGACCTGTTCAAACAGTTCACGCCGGATGAGCATTTCGATGCCATCCGCATCGGCCTGGCCTCGCCCGAAAAGATCCGCTCGTGGTCTTTCGGCGAAGTGAAAAAGCCTGAAACCATCAACTACCGCACCTTCAAGCCCGAGCGCGATGGTCTGTTTTGCGCCAAGATCTTTGGCCCCATCAAAGACTACGAATGCTTGTGCGGCAAGTACAAGCGCCTCAAGCACCGCGGTGTGATCTGCGAGAAGTGCGGCGTTGAAGTCACACAGACCAAAGTGCGTCGCGAGCGCATGGGCCACATCGATTTGGCCGCGCCTTGCGCCCACATCTGGTTCCTGAAGTCGCTGCCATCGCGTCTGGGCCTGGTGCTCGACATGACGCTGCGTGACATCGAACGCGTGCTGTACTTTGAAGCGTATGTTGTGACCGATCCAGGCATGACGCCGCTGAAAAAATTCGGCATCATGAGCGAAGACGACTACGACGCCAAAGTCAAAGAGTACGGCGACGAATTCGTGGCCAAAATGGGCGCTGAAGGCATCAAAGAGCTGCTGCAAAGCATTGACATCGAAAGCGAAATCGAGCGCCTGCGTGGTGACTTGACCGGCTCCGAAGTCAAGGTCAAGAAAAACGCCAAGCGCCTCAAAGTGCTCGAAGCCTTCAAGAAGTCGGGCATCAAACCCGAGTGGATGGTGCTCGAAGTGCTGCCCGTGCTGCCACCGGACCTGCGTCCGCTGGTGCCACTGGACGGTGGCCGCTTTGCAACCTCCGATCTGAACGACCTGTACCGCCGCGTCATCAACCGCAACAGCCGTCTGCGCCGTTTGCTGGAACTGAAAGCGCCTGAAATCATCGCACGCAACGAAAAGCGGATGCTGCAAGAAGCCGTGGACAGCTTGCTGGACAACGGCCGTCGCGGCAAGGCCATGACCGGCGCCAACAAGCGCGCCCTGAAGTCGCTGGCAGACATGATCAAAGGCAAGAGCGGTCGTTTCCGTCAGAACTTGCTGGGCAAGCGCGTCGACTATTCAGGTCGTTCCGTGATCACCGTGGGCCCAACCCTCAAGCTGCACCAGTGCGGTTTGCCCAAGTTGATGGCCATCGAGCTGTTCAAGCCTTTCATCTTTGCCCGCCTCGAAGCGATGGGCATTGCCACCACCATCAAGGCGGCCAAGAAGGAAGTCGAAGCCGGCACACCGGTGGTGTGGGACATCTTGGAAGAGGTCATCAAAGAGCACCCCGTGATGCTCAACCGTGCGCCAACGCTGCACCGTTTGGGCATCCAGGCGTTTGAACCCCTGCTGATCGAAGGCAAGGCCATCCAGCTGCACCCCCTCGTTTGCGCGGCTTTCAACGCCGACTTCGACGGTGACCAGATGGCTGTGCACATTCCGCTGTCGGTGGAAGCCCAGATGGAAGCCCGCACTTTGATGCTGGCGTCAAACAACATCTTGTTCCCTGCCTCTGGCGAGCCGTCCATCGTGCCTTCGCAAGACGTGGTGCTGGGTCTGTACTACACGACCCGCGACCGCATCAACGCCAAGGGCGAAGGCCTGATCTTTGCCGACATCGGTGAAGTGCAGCGTGCTTTGGACGCAGGCGTTGCCGAACTGACTGCCAAGATCAGCGTGCGTTTGACCGAGTGGACCAAGAACAAGGAAACCGGCGAATTCGTGCCTTCGACCTCGATGGTGGAAACCACCGTGGGCCGTGCACTGCTGTCGGAAATCCTGCCCAAGGGCCTGCCTTTCAGCAACCTGAACAAGGCGCTGAAGAAGAAGGAAATCTCCAAGCTGATCAACACGTCTTTCCGCAAGTGCGGTCTGAAAGAGACCGTGGTGTTCGCCGACAAGCTGCTGCAAAACGGCTTCCGTCTGGCCACGCGCTCGGGCATCTCGATTGGCATCGACGACATGTTGGTGCCGCCAGAAAAGCCGGCGATCATTGCGGATGCTGAGAAAGAAGTCAAAGACATCGAACAGCAATACGTTTCGGGTCTGGTGACTTCTGGCGAGCGCTACAACAAGGTCGTTGACATCTGGGGCAAGGCCGGTGACGCCGTGTCCAAGGTGATGATGGACCAGCTCCGCAAAGAGAAGACCATCGACCGCCACGGCAAGGAAGTCGAGCAGGAATCGTTCAACTCCATCTACATGATGGCCGACTCCGGTGCCCGCGGCTCTGCAGCGCAGATCCGTCAGCTGGCCGGTATGCGTGGCCTGATGGCCAAGCCTGACGGCTCCATCATCGAGACCCCCATCACGGCGAACTTCCGTGAAGGTCTGAACGTGTTGCAGTACTTCATCTCGACCCACGGCGCACGTAAAGGTCTGGCCGACACGGCTTTGAAGACCGCCAACTCGGGTTACCTGACCCGTCGTCTGGTGGACGTGACCCAAGACTTGGTGGTGACCGAGCTGGACTGCGGCACTTCCAATGGTTCGCTGATGCGCGCCATCGTTGAAGGCGGTGAAGTGATCGAGTCGCTGCGTGACCGTATCCTCGGCCGCACCGTGGCTGAAGACGTGCTGCACCCCGAAAACCGCGCCGTGCTGGCTGCGGCGGGTGTGATGCTCGACGAAGACCTGATCGACGAACTCGAAGCCGCAGGCGTCGACGAAGTCAAGGTCCGCACCGCGCTGACCTGCGAAACCCGATTCGGCCTGTGCGCCAAGTGCTATGGCCGCGATCTGGGCCGCGGTGGTTTGGTCAACAACGGCGAAGCTGTTGGTGTGATCGCTGCCCAGTCGATCGGTGAGCCGGGTACCCAGCTGACCATGCGGACCTTCCACATCGGTGGCGCGGCTTCGCGTGCGGCTGTGGCCTCCAGCGTGGAAGCCAAGTCCAACGGCATCATCGGCTTCAATGCCACGATGCGTTATGTGACCAACTCCAAAGGCGAGCTGGTGGTGATTTCCCGCTCGGGCGAGATCGTCATCCATGACGAACACGGCCGCGAGCGTGAGCGTCACAAAGTGCCTTATGGCGCGATCTTGTCGATCAAGGCGGACCAGTCCATCAAGGCCGGCACTGTCCTTGCCAACTGGGATCCACTGACCCGCCCGATCATCACCGAATTCGCCGGTCAGGTGAAATTCGAGAACGTCGAAGAAGGCTTGACGGTGGCCAAGCAGGTCGACGAAGTGACCGGTCTGTCCACCCTGGTGGTGATCGATCCCAAGCGCCGTGGTGCCGCCAAAGTCATTCGCCCTCAGGTCAAGTTGATCGACGCCGCAGGCAAAGAAGTCAAGATCCCCGGCACCGACCACTCGGTGACGATTGGCTTCCAGATCGGTGCGCTGATCCAAGTGCGCGACGGCATGGACGTGGGCCCAGGCGAAGTGCTGGCCCGTATCCCTGTCGAAGGTCAAAAGACCCGCGACATCACCGGCGGTTTGCCCCGTGTGGCCGAACTGTTCGAAGCCCGCTCGCCCAAAGACAAGGGCATGCTGGCCGAGATCACCGGCACCGTGTCCTTTGGTAAAGAGACCAAAGGCAAGGTCCGTCTGCAGATCACCGATCCTGAAGGCAAGATCTGGGATGAGCTGATCCCCAAAGAGAAGAACATCCTGGTGCACGAAGGCCAAGTGGTCAACAAGGGCGAGAGCATTGTGGACGGCCCAGCCGACCCCCAAGACATCTTGCGTTTGTTGGGCATCGAAGAGCTGGCACGCTACATCGTCGACGAAGTGCAGGACGTTTACCGCTTGCAAGGCGTGAAGATCAACGACAAGCACATCGAAGTGATTGTTCGTCAGATGCTGCGCCGTGTGGTCGTTGAAAACTCCGGTGACTCCAACTACATTGCAGGCGAACAGGTCGAGCGTTCCGAGATGCTCAACACCAACGATGCGCTGCAAAAAGACGGCAAGATCCCTGCGACCTACAGCAACTTGCTGTTGGGTATCACCAAGGCGTCCTTGTCGACCGACTCGTTCATCTCTGCGGCTTCCTTCCAGGAAACCACCCGCGTGCTGACCGAAGCGGCCATCATGGGCAAGCGCGACGAGTTGCGTGGTCTGAAAGAGAACGTCATTGTGGGTCGTTTGATCCCTGCCGGTTCTGGTTTGGCCTACCACCAAGCGCGCAAAGCCAAGGACGAAATGGACGACGCCGAGCGCCGCGCCATCGCCGATGCCGAAGCAGCCGATCTGGCCGGTGAGCCTGCTGCAGACGCTGTGGCCGACACAGGCGAAGCCGCCTGAGTGAAAGGATTACCGATTCATCGGTGATCCCCGATCAGCCCCTGCGCCGCGACCGGTTCAGGGGCTGTTTTGTTGTCAAGGCTTGCAAACGGCAGCCAAAGGATCGTGCATGGCTTGGTTGATCGTCAGTCTTTTGCTGGCCCTGTTCCTGTTCTGGACAGTGGGCGCCCACAACCGCTTGGTGCGCTTGCGGGGTGAAGTCACGCGCCAGTGGGGGACTGTGGATGTCTTCTGGCTCAAATGGCTGATGCGATTCCAAGGGGCCATCTCGGCCCGCCAGATCCTGGCTTGGGCTTCAGAGGCGCAAG
>CANBTZ010000054.1 GCA_947372495.1 Comamonadaceae bacterium
CGCAAAAACCACATGCCAATTCGGACATCCTGCCCGCCGCTTGATTTTGGCCTCCGAGCCCCTACCATTCGAGTCCACGTGTCCGCGTGTTCCGGACTGAAAGTGAAAATCCCATGAAACGCATTTTTCTGTTTGTCTTGACCAACATCGCGGTGGTGGTGGTGTTGGGCATCGTGGCCAGCTTGCTGGGCGTCAACCGCTTTTTGACGGCCAATGGCCTGAACCTGGGCGCATTGCTGGGCTATGCCCTGATCATGGGCTTTGGTGGCGCCATCATTTCTTTGCTTCTGAGCAAATGGATCGCCAAGATGTCCTCGGGTGTGCGCGTGATCGAGCAAGCCCAGAACGCCGATGAGGCCTGGATTGTCGAGACCGTGCGCAAGTTTGCCGACAAGGCCGGCATTGGCATGCCCGAGGTCGGTATTTTTGAAGGCGACCCCAACGCCTTTGCCACAGGGGCTTTTCGCGACTCGGCATTGGTGGCGGTGTCCACTGGCTTGCTCTACAACATGACGCGTGAAGAAGTCGAGGCCGTGATTGGCCACGAAGTGGCGCACATCGCCAACGGCGACATGGTCACCATGACGCTGATTCAGGGCGTGATGAACACCTTCGTCGTGTTCATCTCCCGCGTGGTGGGTTACGCGGTCGACAGCTTCTTGCGCAAGAACGACGAAGAAAACACCGGTCCAGGCATGGGCTACTTCATCACCACCATCGTCATGGACATTCTCTTGGGCTTTGTGGCCGCCATGATCGTCGCCTGGTTCAGCCGCCAGCGCGAGTTCCGGGCTGACGCGGGCGCGGCTCAACTGATGGGCCGCAAACAACCCATGATCAATGCACTGGCCCGTTTGGGGGGCGTGCACACCGCCGAGTTGCCCAAGAGCATGGCGGCCATGGGCATCGCCGGGGGCATTGGCCAGTTGTTCAGCACCCACCCACCGATCGAAGAGCGCATCGCGGCTTTGCAAAACAGCTGACGCACCGGTAACGCAAGCGACTGACAGGTCGCTGCGCTGCCTCTACATTGGTCAGGTGAAACTGACCGAATCTCAAGGGCTTGCATGAATTCACGCAAGCCCTTTTTCCATGGACCTTTGCGGCGCGCAGCGCTGGCGCACCGCCGTACCCGTCGCGAGTTGATGACTTGGCCCGCCCCGGTGCGGGGCATGCTGTGGATGGTGTTGGGGGGCATTTTTTTCACCTGCCTGAACACCCTGGCGCGCAGCTTGTCGATGCAGCTTGACGCCTACGAAACCCAATTCTTGCGTTACCTTTTTGGCTTGGTGGTCATGCTGCCGCTGGTCTGGCACCACGGCTGGCAGGCGTATCGGCCGGTCAACATCGTGGGCCAGTTCTGGCGCGGGGGCGTGCACACGCTGGGGCTGATTTTGTGGTTCACGGCCTTGCCCAACATCCCGCTGGCCGACATGACCGCCATTGGTTTCACGGGGCCGATCTTCATCATGTTGGGCGCCGCCTGGTTTCTGGGCGAGCCCATGCATCGCGACCGCTGGGTGGCCGCGCTCATCGGATTTTCGGGCGTGCTGGTGGTGGTCTTGCCCAAACTCTCGGGCTCAGGCGGTTGGTATAACCTGGTCATGCTGGCATCGTCGCCTGTGTTTGCGGCGTCGTTTCTGATCACCAAGGCCCTCACGCGCTACGAAAAGGCCGGGGTCATCGTGCTGTGGCAAGCCATCACGGTGACCGTGTTCAGCCTGCCCATGGCCCTGCCCCACTGGCAAATGCCCACGCTGATGCAGTGGGGGGCCTTCGTCATGACCGGGGTGCTGGGCACCTTGGGGCACTATTGCCTGACGCGGGCTTTTCACACGGCCGACATTTCGGCCACACAGTCGCTGCGCTTTTTGGATCTGGTTTGGGCCTCTGTGGCTGGTTGGCTGGTGTTCGGCGATGTGCCCAGCCAATGGACCTGGGTCGGGGCATTGGTCATCTTGGGCTCCACGGTTTGGATCGCCCGGCGCGAAGGGCGCAGGCCCGCTCCCACGTTGAGCGATTGACGCCTTGTTCAGGGCTTGTTGGACACGCCCGAGGCCACATGGCCTGAGGGTACGTGCCGAGCCGCCGATTCGATGTGACCGGTTTGGTCGTCAAAAAAGAAGTCGGGTTCGAACTCACGCAAAAACTCGCCTTTGGGCAGGCCACCCAAAAACATCGCCTCGTCCACTTCAATGTTCCAGTCCATCAGGGTGCGGATGGCCCGCTCGTGGGCCGGCGCGCTGCGGGCTGTGACCAGCGCGGTGCGGATGCGCATGTTGGGCGTGCCTTCTTGTTGCAAACGCTGCAGCGCAGCCAACAAAGGCTTGAAAGGCCCGGCCGACAAGGGCAGGGCGGCTTTGTCGCTTTCGTGCTTTTGAAATGCTGAAAGGCCTTCGGCCTGGAACACCCGCTCGGCCTCGTCGGAAAAGAGCACCGCGTCACCGTCAAAGGCGATGCGCACTTCGTGCGGATGGTCTTCAGAGGCGTGGGCTGAGAGGGGGTAGACCTGTGCAGCGGGTACGCCCGCGTCGAGCGCGGCACGCACATCGGTCAAGTGGGCCGACAAAAACAGGTTGGCGTTGAGCGGTTTGAGGTAGCGCCACGGCGGCTGCCCGCGCGTGAAACTGCCGCGCTGGATGGGCAAGCCGTAATGCTGCGCCGAGCGGAACACGCGCATGCCCGAGACCGGGTCGTTGCGCGAGAGGATCACCACCTCCACGCGTTGGGTGTCGGCATCATTGAAGGCCAGCAGCTTGCGCACCAGCGAAAACGCCACGCCGGGTTTGGCGGGTTCTTCCAGTCGACCGAGCTGTAGCTGCATGTAGGCGCGGTCATCGCCTTGCTCGAACACATGGTTTTCTTCTTCAAAATCGAACAAGGCGCGCGACGAAATCGCCACCACCAATTGGCCTTCAAGCGTTGCAGCCATGATCGCTCCTCATTTCACCCATTGGTTCAACTCCATGATCGGCATCAGCACCGCCAGCACGATCAGCATGACCATGCCGCCCATGGCTACGATCAGCAAGGGCTCGAGCACGGTGGCCAGCGCCATGGCGCGGCGTTGCACTTCGGCCGACAGCTGCTGCGCGGCGCGCTGCAGCATCACGGGCAGCTGCCCGGTTTGCTCGCCCAGCTTGGCAAACATCGAGAGCAGGCCCGGAAAGCGGGCGTGTTGCGACAAGGCCAAACCGAGTGGCGCGCCTTCGCGCACCCGCACCAAGGCTTCAAGTGCATCGGCGCGCAGCGCCTGGTTGGACAGCGTGTCGGCGGCCGACTGCAGCGCCTTGAGGATGGGCACGCCCGCCGCCGTGAGCATGGCCAGTGTGGACGCAAAACGGGCGCTGTTGTAGCCCAGGGCCAATCGGCCGATCACGGGCAGACGCAGCCAAGCGGCGTCCCAGCGCAAACGAAAAGGCGCTTGTCTCAGCGCCATGCGCAGCGCCATGCCCCCAGCCAAGACCAGCAGCAGCAGCAGCCAGCCCCATTGCCGCACAGCGTCGCTCAGCGCGAGCATGGCCACGGTCAAAAATGGCAGCTGGTGGTGGCTGCCTGCGAACACACCAGCGACTTGGGGCACCACCGAGGTCACCAGAAACACCACGATCGCCAGCGCCACCACGGTGACGATGGCGGGGTACAGGGCCGCGCCCACCAGTTTGGCCTTGAGGGTTTGCTGCTCTTCGAGGTCCGTGGCCAGTTGCTCCAGCACAGCCCCCAGGTGGCCGCTTTGCTCGCCTGCACTGATCACGGCCAGGTCGATGGCTGGAAACTCGCGGGGGTGTTGGCCCAAAGCCCGCCCCAGGCTGCTGCCTGCGTTGACCTCGGCGCGGATCGCTGCCATCAGGTGGCGCTGCCGCTCGACCGACGCCTCATCGGCCAAGGCGGACAGGGCGCGCTCTAGGGGCAGGCCGCTGCCCACCAGCCCGGCCAACTGTCGGGTCCAGACCGCGCGCTCACTGCTGCTGAAAGCCCGCGACTGGCCAATGGGTTTTTGCCACCAGGGCAGGGCATCGTTGGCGCTGGGGTCGGCCGCGCCGAGGGGCTCGAGCGACAAGGGCACCAGACTTTGCGTGCGCAGCTGGGTGCGCGCACTTTTTTGGCTGTCCGCTTCGACCACCCCTTTGCGGGTTTGGCCGTCGGGCTGCAAGGCTTCAAAACGGTAAGCGGGCATAGGCGTTCAGCGGCTGAAATAAAGCACACCCATTTGGGCGCTGTAAAGGGTCACAAGGGGCGGCGCAGACGCATAGGTCGGTCCGAGTGGCCGGTTCACACCGACTTGGCTGAAAAACACCCAGCGCGGCTTGAAGCGGTGACGGTACGTCAATTGCATGTCCCAGCTGCCAAACCCCGAGCCTTCGTGTGAAGGCGTGTCGGGGTGCAATTGGTGGCCCGCTTGCCAGTACGCAGGGCTGCCCCAGGTGATGGATTGGCTCAGCAGCAAAGTGCTGCTGTCGCTCAAGGGGTGGCGGTAAGTCCAATTGGGTGTGAAGGCTGTGCCGCCACCGCGTTGCATCAGGTCGTGGGAAACCGATACGCCGATGCTCCAGCGGTTGGGCAAAAAATAATCGGCGCTGGCTTTGCCGCGCACGGTTTTGCGGCCTGCTCGGATCGCCTCCAAGCTGCTGTCCTGGTCCAGATTCTGGATGCTGGCCGACAGCGAGGTGCGCACATGGCTCAGGCGCAACCAATCGTAGGTCAGGCTGTTGTCTTGCTGCACTTGGCCAAAGCGGTGCCAGTTCTCGCCGTCGACAGGCCCCAGGCGCCAGCGCCCGTATTGCAGACCCAGCTGCGGGCGCAGGCTGATGCCCGGGTGGCGCAAGTCGCTGGCTTGCCAGCGCATGCCCAAGCTGTAATCCCAGACGGGCAAAGGCGGTGCCACGGGCGCGGTGCTTGTCACCGGGCTGGCTTCTTGGGCCAGTGCCCCAAGGGGCAGCACGGCAAGCAGCGCCCAGGCGGTGATCCGCAGAGGGGGCAGTGGGCTCAGGCGCATCGGGGGGTCAATCCCGCGTCACGCGCAGCAGCTCTTCGGCACCCGTGATGCCCGCATCCACCAGGCGTTGGCCATCGTCACGCATCAGCACCATGCCTTGCGTCAAGGCGGTGGCGCGCAGCTCGGACTCGGCGGCGCGGTTGTGGATCTGGCTGCGGATCTCATCATTGGCCACCAGCAGTTCAAAAATGCCTGTGCGGCCTGCGTAGCCGGTGTGGCCACAGTGCGCGCAACCGGCGCCACCGCAGTCGGTGCAGCGCTTGCGCACCAGCCGCTGCGCCAGCACGCCCAGCAGCGATGAACTGAGCAAGAAGGGCTCGACGCCCATGTCGGTCAGGCGCGTCACGGCGCTGGCGGCGTCGTTGGTGTGCAGTGTGGCCAGCACCAAGTGGCCTGTGAGCGAGGCCTGGATGGCGATCTGCGCCGTCTCAAAGTCGCGGATCTCGCCGATCATGATCACGTCCGGGTCCTGCCTCAAGATGGCGCGCAGGGCCTTGGCAAAGGTCAGGTCGATCTTGGCGTTCACCTGTGTCTGGCCCACGCCGGGCAGCTCGTATTCGATCGGGTCTTCCACCGTCATGATGTTGCTGCGGCTGGCATCGAGCCTTTGCAGCGCGGCGTACAAGCTGGTGGTCTTGCCCGAGCCCGTGGGCCCGGTCACCAGCAAGATGCCGTGGGGCTGGGCGATCAGCTGGTCGACCTGCTGCAGCACCCGGCCTTGCATGCCCACGGCTTCGAGCGTCAAGCGGGCCTCGCTCTTGTCGAGCAGGCGCAGCACCGCACGCTCGCCATGGGCGCTGGGCAGGGTGGACACGCGCACGTCGACGGCGCGGCTGCCCAAACGCAGGCTGATGCGGCCGTCTTGGGGCAAACGTTTTTCGGCAATGTCGAGTTCGGCCATGATCTTCAGGCGCGAGATCAGTGCGGCATGCAGCGCCCGGTTCGGTTGTACCACCTCGCGCAAGCCGCCATCTATGCGAAAGCGCACACTCGAATGGCGCTCGTAGGGCTCGATGTGGATGTCGCTGGCCCCGTCGCGCGTGGCCTGCGTGAGCAAAGCGTTGAGCATGCGGATGATGGGCGCGTCGTCACTCGCTTCCAGCAAATCTTCGACCGCGGGCAGCTCTTGCATCATGCGCGAGAGGTCGGCTTCGGACTCCACCGCGTTGACCACATCGGCCGCGCTCGAGCCGCCTTGGGCCTGGCTGCCCGAATAGGCTTCTTGGATGCGCTGGCGCAGTCCGTCGGGGTCTTGGGTGAGCCGGTTCAACGGCAGTTCGGGGTGCAGGTGGGTGCAGTGGCGCGTGACTTCGGACAGCGCTTGGCGCTGGCTGTCCGGGCTCAGCCACAGGCTCAGCTGCTGGCCGTCATCCTCCAGCAGCAGGCCGTGGTCACGGGCAAACGCATAGGGCAGGGGGTAGCGCATCGTGCAGTGCCTTCAGGGCTTGGCCGCTGGCAGTGTGTGGGCCGGCTTGATCTGCAGTTCGGGCAGCACGGGTGCGCCCTGCACAGGCAGCGCGGCGTTGCTCGCGGGCTGGCTGGCTTGCTGGGTTTGGCGCATTTGCTCGTAACGGCCCATCGACAAGGCCTCGGTGGCCGCACTGTCGCGCACCACCACCGGTCGCAAGAAGACCATCAGGTTGGTTTTTTTGCGGCTGCGGGTTTCGGCCTTGAACAGGTTGCCAAACAGGGGCAAGTCGCCCAAGCCGGGCACTTTTTCCTGGCTGGCCGTGGTGTCGTCTTGCAGCAAGCCGCCCAGCACCACGATGGAGCCGTCGTCGACCAGCACGCTCGACTCGATGGAGCGTTTGTTGGTGATCAGGCCCGAGGTGGACGAGCTCTTGGTGTCGATGCTGCTGACCTCTTGGAATATCTGCAGCTTCACGGTGCCGTTCTCGCTGATCTGGGGTTTGACGCGCAGCGTCAGGCCCACGTCCTTGCGCTCGATGGTCTGGAATGGGTTGACCGCGCCATTGGTGCTGTTGTTGGCGGTGTACTGGCCAGTCAGGAAAGGCACGTTTTGGCCGATCACGATCTTGGCTTCTTCGTTGTCCAGGGTCAGCAAGTTGGGCGTGGACAGCACATTGCCGTCGCCGCTGGACTGCAAGAACCGCGCAAGCGCGCCGAGGGCCAATGCGCCGTTGTTTTGCTGGCCAATGGCGATGTTGAAGCCCGTGGATGCGGTCACCGCGCCTTTGGCTGCCGCTGCGCCGAGCGTCAGCAAATTGCTGCCGCCCACACCAAAGTTGGTCCCCAACAAACCCACGGTGCCGTTGCCATTGCTGGTGCCGGTGCCGCTCATCCACTGCACGCCAAACTCGGCGGCCTTGTCGGCGCTGACTTCGGCGATCAGGCTTTCCACATAGACCTGCGCGCGGCGCTGATCGAGCTTGTCGATGACTTCGCGCAACTGGCGGTACTGCGGCTCGGGCGCGGTGATGATCAAGGCGTTGGTGGCCGGGTCGGCCTGGATCTGGCCGCCTGTGGAGGGCTGCGCCGAAGCGCTGGCACCCGCAGTCGTGCCCGTGGCGGTACCCGTCATGGGGGCGTTGTTCATGGCAGACGCGCCCGTCAGCGCGCTGTTGGCCGTGCCACCGCTGGCCGACATGGCCGCGCGCAGTGTGGTGGCCAGTTTGGTCGCGTCGGCGTTTTTCAGGTAGACCACATGGATGTTGCCGCTGGCCGCCCCCGCACCTGTGGCGCTGGGTTGGTCAAGCTGCTCGATGAGCGAGCGCACCAGCGCCGTGCGCGCTGGATTGGCCGCGCGCACGATCAGCGAATTGGTGCGCACCTCGGCCAGCACGGTGGTTCTGAAGCCGCTGTCGGTTTGCCCCGGTGCCGCCGCTGTGGCTGCAGCGCCCGAGTCCACCAGACGCTGCACCATGGCCGCCAGGTCGCTGGCGATGGCATGTTTGAGGCGGATGACCTCGACCCCGCTGGCGTTGGCCACATCGAGCGCCGCCACGATGCGTGCGAGCCGCTGCAGGTTGTCAGCGTAGTCGGTGATCACCAGCGCGTTGGTGCCGGGGGTGATGTTGATGGTGTTGTTGGGGCTGATGAGCGGGCGCAGCACGGGCACCAGGTTGCTGGCGGACTCGTGGTTGAGGCGGAAAATCTGCGTGACCACCTGCCCGCTGCCCGAGGGCACGGCCCCGGCCGAGACCGGGCCGCTTTGCAGTTTGGCTTCGGCCTCGGGCACCACGGTGTACAGGCCAGACGACTCCACCAGCGCGAAGCCTTGTGCCCGCAGCTGCGCGCCAAAGAGGCGCAGGGCCTGCGAGGGTGCCACCGCCACGGTGCTTGACAGCGTCATGTTGCCTTTGACGCGCGGGTCGACCACCACGTTGTGCCCCGACAAGGTCGCCACGGTGCGGGCCACGGCCTCGATGTCGGCGTTGACGAAATTGAGCACCACCTGTTCACCGGGCCGAACAGCGGTTTTGCCGTCCACGGCGGTTTGTGCATGGGCAGCAACAGCGCCCAACGCCAGAGCGATGGACAGGGCCAGGACGCTCATGGGCGCAATGGGGTGAAGGCGAGAAGTGTGCATGGGTTCATCCCAGAGATAGAAGGCTGCGCGTGCCATCACGGCGGCCAATGATGTTCAAGAGATTGGACAAATTGTCTTCTTGCCCTTCGGCGGCAGAGGCTTCGCCCGTGAAGCGCAGGCGCTCGCCCAGCCACTGACCTTGCCCGGTCAGCCGCAGTGCGCCGGACAAGGTGCTCAGCTGCACTTGCGGGGTGGCGGTGAAGGTGCCGTCGGCAGCCCCCGTGACCTTGACCTGGTAGCTGCCCATGGGGCGCAGGGTGGACAGGCGCGAAGACATGTCGCGTGCGCTGAGTTCGGCCAGACCTTGCCACTGCAAGCGACCGGCGGACCATTGCCATTGCAGGCCATCGGTGCGCAGCTGGAGTTGGCCTTCAGGTTGCAGGGTGTTCCAAGGCGCGCCCAGGCCCGTCAGAAGCCCTGCGGGCCAGAGCGATTGGTGGTTGCTCACATGCAGGCCCCATTGGCCCAGGCCTGCGGTGATGCGCAGCAGCAAGGGGGTCGTCATGCAGCAGTCGGCGTGTAGCGACAGTGCGAGGCCTTGTGTGCTCAGGCCCAGCGACCAGTTCAGTCGCCCGGGCAGGGCTTGCAGGTCGCGGCTGCCCGCGCCGCCACTCAAACCCAGTTGGGCCGAGCCTTGCCAGACGGTGCCACGCGGCGCTTGCAGCACCACACGGCCTTGGCTGGCGGTGTTCAGACCCCAGGCCAGCCACTGAGCGGGCGCCCAGCACAGAGTGGCCACGAGGGTGCCCAGCACCGCGCCCAAGGCGGCCCAAAACCAGAGACGCGAGCGTCCCAGGCTGGAGGTGGGTGGGCGTTGTGTGGGCATGGGTGCTTTTGCCGGATCAGCGCAAGCCAAGCACCACCGTGCCACTCCACACGGCGGGTGCGTTGGCGGTGGGCGGGGGGACAGGCGCAGGCGTTAAAGCCAGGCCGGGTGCCGCTGGGCTGGGCAGGTTGGCCGCCGCTGGCAAAGCGGTGGTTCTCTGCAGTTGCGCTTGCACGGGCAGGGCTTGCGCTTGGCTGCGGGCTTGGGCCAGCCAGCGCGACAGGCCCTCGGCGGGGGCGGCCTTGAGCGTGATGCGCACTTGCTCGCCTTGCAAGCTCACCCGTGCTTCGGGGCCCAGCCATTGTGCCGCGCTGCTTTCCAGCAGTTGCAGGGCCGCGGTGCGCGACATCGGGGGCGTGGTTCGCAGGCCTTTGGCCTGCGCTTGCAGCTGCAGCATTTGGCCCGATTGGGCATCGAGCGCCGCTTGTCGGGTGGGGGCTTCTTGCCAAGTCTCCAAGGCGGGGGCGATGGCGATCTGCCAGACCAGGGCGACGCCAATGACCAGTGCGGCCAAGGCGATCAAGCTGCGCTCGCGCGGTGGACGGGCGGCCCAGAAGGCGTTGAACGCGGCCAGCAGCGGATGGGTTTTGCCGGAAGACGGGGGCGTGGACGTCGTGCGGTTCATGGCTGTCCCCCTGAGACGGTGATCACGCCACCGCCGTCTTCGGCGCGCCAGCGGTAGCCTTGACGCTGCAAGGCTTGTTCGATGCCTTGCTGCTGCACGGCCGTGAGCGTGAGGCCTTGCACTTGCAATTGCCCGGTTTGGAACGCCAGCTGGGTGGGGGCGGGCGTGCCCTGAGGCAAGGCTTGGCCCAGTGCGTTCAGCAAGCTTTCCAGATCGTGGGGCGCGAGTTGCCCAGAGCCTTGGCGCAGTCGGGCCACTTCACGCGCCATTTGCAAAGGCGCGTCGACCACCACGGTGGTGGCCGGGAAGGTTTCTTGCAAGATGCGCGTCATGCTTTGCCGCTGGTTTTGCCAGTCGGCGCGTGTTTTCCAGGCCCAGGCGTTGAGCCCGACCAGCTGCGTGATCAGCAGCAGGGCCAGCCCCCAGCGGGCGGGACGCCAAGCCGATGCCGTCCACAGGGCGTTGACGAATTTTTGCAGCGACTTGAGCCGCCGCGCATGCGGGTGGGTCTGCAAATCGAATTGCGCCAAATCCCATTCGCTGGCCAACGCGACAAGCCAATGTTCATGGGGTTGCAGCAGTTGCACAAGGGTGCCTGATCGTTCGCCCAAACGTTCACCCAGCCAGGTGGCCAAGGCAGGCTCGGCCATGGCTTGCAGCGGCGCATCGCCCTCGTTGTGGCCCAGCCACGCGGGCCAAGCGCTCAGGCTGTGAGCTGACTGCACTGGGCAGCCCCAAACGCCGTGCTGTGGGTGGCTGAACCCAAGCCAGCCCGATTCGGTGTCGCCCAGCGCCAGAATCTGCAAGTGAGCAGCCTCTGGCGCGATTTCAGGAACGATGCGGTGGACTGTGAGACCGGCGGCTTCGAGCGCTTGCAAGTGGCCCGACAGCCAAGACTTGTCGCAGACCGCAACCCAGGCTTGGGCGCTGCGCTGCCAACCGGGCTGCAGCGCCAAGTGCAAGCTGGTCGGTTCGGCCAGCAAGCGTTCTTCGAGCAGGCCTTGCAGTGCGGCGGGTATGCGCGTGGCTTGTTTGTGCAGCCCGGCGGGCAGCTCGGCTTGCTGCCAAGACAGGGCCTGCGCAGGCACCATCAGCACGACTTCGGTTTGGCTTGGTGCCGCGGGCAGCAAATCCGCCTGTGCCCATTGCACTGCCAAGCGCTCGGCGGGCGAAGCCGGGTCAGCCCAGGCGTGCAGGTAAGCCACAGCCGGGCTGGCGGGTGACAAGGGCAGTTGAACGATCAGGGTACGCATCAGAGATTCATTGTAGGGGGCGTGGGTCTGTGGCCGGGGCCGGTTCGCGCGCGTTGCTGCGCGAGGCAGAGCGCACGCGCCAGAGCATGCGCACCTGACCGCCGTCGCGTTGCACCAGGGCCAGCTCTTCTTGCACCACTTGGTCAATGCGCATGCGGCCACGCACCTCAAAGTAGGCGCTGCTGACCGAGTGCAGTTTGTCGTCGATGCCCCTGCCCGCAGGCCCCAGGGCTTGGCGGGCTGCATCGAGTGAGGCCCAGTGCCCCCGTTCGCGCTGGCTCACCCACTGGCGGGCCCCTGCTTCGTCCAGCCCCGGCACCATGGCTTCAAGCACGGCGGCGGAGGCGGTGTTGAGGTTCACGGGCGTGGGCACGGGCAGCAGGGTGATGTAGGGCGCAAGCACCGACAAGCTGTCTGCGCTCAGGCCCAGCCAAACCAGTTGGCTGGTTTGCTGAGGCATCAGGGGCGCGTCTGCAGAAGTTGTGCTGCTTTGGGTGCTGCCGCCACCGGTTGGAACTGTGGCTGGCGCACTGCGTGCAGCGGCCTGTTGCAGCCGAGCGGCCAGCACGGGCAGCTGCGCCACAGGCAGGTCCAGACGCTGAAACAGTTTGGCAAATCGGGCCAGTGCTTCGGGCGAAACGCGGCCGTTGTCGAGCAGGGTCATCACGTTCATGCGCGACTGCGCATCGGTGATCTGGCCGGACAAAAAGACCTCCGAATCGCCTTCATGCCACTGCTGGTCTTGTGACAAAAAGGTGGAGAGCTTGGACTCCTGCACGGGCAGTGCCCAGGGCTCGCCCAAGTGGTCGGCGTTGCCGCCTTGCCCTGACAAAGCGTCTTCGCGCAGGATCAGGCGCGTCCAGTCGAGGGCCCCGGTCATCATCCACTGGGTCTGGCTGCGGCCACGTTCGGCGGTTTCGATTTCAACCTGCCGCCACTGTTGCCAGAGTGCGGCCGACGCGATGGTGGCCACCAGCGCCACCACGACCATGGCGCTGAGCAGGGCGGCGCCTCGCTGACGGGTGTGCTCGCGCTTCATCCCGGGCCTCCCGACAAGCTGGGGCGAACCCAGTCGAGTGTCAGTGGGCCAGCCACGGGGGTGTGGGTGGGCAAGGTCAGGATGAGCCTGACGCCATCGGGGATGGCGGCGGCTGCAGGTTGCGGCGCTTGGGCAGCGCTGCTGACGGCGTTGTTCGACAAGGGGTTGGTCCAGCTGCCGCCCCGGTGCACAAACAATTGCCAGCCCGACAGTGGGTGGATCTGCACCTGACCCAAGAGGGTTTCTGTCGTCGGGGTCTGGCTCCAGACCTGCGCCATTTGCCAAGCGTTTTGCCAGGCAAAAACCGTTTGCAAAGGCGCAGATTGCCAGCGCTGCCAGTCGCCGCCGCCAGGCCGGGCTGGGTCACTGCGCCAGGTCCAACCGACCACCAGCACGCCGTCTGCGGGCTGCACCGCCCGGCGCGTGAGCCGCAGCACCTTGCCGTCCCAGTCCCAGCTGGGCGTGCCGCCCAACTCCGCCAGCTGGTCCAAATCGGTTTGCCACTGCGCCAAACCTGCTTGCAAGGTGCGTATCTCG
>CANBTZ010000055.1 GCA_947372495.1 Comamonadaceae bacterium
CAGCAGAGTTGGAGCCTCGGTGGATTTCGATGCGCTCAATTTCATCCAAGGGAACGGTGACCGCACCCCAGTCGACTCCGCCAAACATGTAAGGCGCATAAAGTGAGCGCCCATCCACAAAAACCTGCATGCGCTGGGACACTTGGCCCGATAACCCGTGGTATGCCACCACAGGCCGACCACCCGCACTGAGCCCGACTTGAAGGCCTGGTACAGCAACAAACAATTCGCTCAGGTTGCGTGCGCCACTGGCCTGGATGTAGTTGCGGTCAAGCAGCGTGTTGGCGCCCGAGCTGTCTTGCGGATGTTGCGGCAGTCTGGAAACGGCAAAGACCTGGGGGATTTCCTGGAAATAGTCTTGCTCTGTGAGCAAGGCAGCAGCCTCTGCGGCGTGTGCCGTAATCCAGCCCGTAAAAACCCACATGGTGAGCGCGTACCCGAGAAGGGCGCGTAAGCGCTTGGGTGATGAAAGGCTGTGCATCTTTTATGAGGCGGTTTCTGTTGGGCGGGCAAATGGTGAGTCCACGGTGCGCTGACGACCTTTGCAGCTCCATTCGTTGGCCCAGTCTTTTTGAGCTTGTCTCCGGACTTTGGCATCGGGGGAGCCAATGCCTTTGGCCAGCCGAGTGTCAATCAGATGGTAACCGTGGGCCAGTGTGGCGCACCCGAGTACACGTTCGATGGCGTGGGCCAGGGTGCCGTCGATTTGGCCTTTTTCGATCTCAAAGGCGTCTTGCTGGATGGACGGGCAGTGCAGCAGGCTTTGCACCGCCTGGGGTTTGAACCAGAACATGGTGCCGGCGGCAAACCAGGGTTTGGTTTGGTGCAGCCATTGGGCGTTTTCGCCGAGTTCGGTCACCAGTTGCTCGACCCAGGCTTGGTTGGAGCCGATGTAGCGCTGGATGTTGAGCACGTTGCCTTCTGGCGCGATCAGGCCAAGCGCGGGGTATTCGTGCAAGCTGTTGATCATGTGGGGCAGATCGGTGCCACGGGGCAAGAGTTGGGCGATCAGGGTTTGGCGCCAGAGGTCACCGTCGCCTCGGTGCAGCGACTTTTTGGAGTGCAGTTTCAACACGGCCTGATATTGGCGCTCCAGCAGAAGCGGCAACACGGCCACAAAGGGGCGGATGTCGCGGCCTTTGTTGTCCACCGCATGGATTTCTGCGTGGGCAAATTGAGGGGAGACCTGGGACGTGACCAGCGCCAGCTTGTCGGGCGTGGTGGTGATGATGAGGTCAAACGGCTCTTGTAGCGCTCGCAGGGCCTGTGCGATGTCAGGCCAGGTTTCTTCGTAGTAGATGTGCGCCACCACGGCGATGCGCGCCGATGTGGCCGATGGGGTGATGGGGATGCCGTAGCCCAGTCGGGGCACTTGGGTCAGGCTGGGTTTTTCGGCTTGTCTGGCAACTTGTTCGAGCCAAGCGTATCCGAAGTGGCGATCGGGTTCGAGGTGGGCGCCTTCGGCCCATTCGTTCCAGGCGTTGATGAAGACGAAGTTGTCGGCGCTTGAGCGCGTTTCGCGGGCGTAGCTGGCGCAGGTGGCCAGCCATTCGCCAAATTGCGGTGGGCTCACTTGTGTGAATGAGTAGCCGGCAGCGGGTCGGCGGGCTTCGTTGTCCCACGAGGGGAAGGCGCAGCGGTACAAGGGATAGGGCTGCACATCGCGGGTCAGGGACTCGCCAACGGCGTCGGCATACAACCAGGTCTTGCCCTGGAAGTCGGGGTTCCACAGGCCATGCGGTGGTGTGTCTTCGATGCGGTCGTTGATTTTGTGAGGAGGGAACTCGACCGCCGCATCGAAGCCGAGGGGTTGGGGATCCACCAGACCAAAGGTTTGAGCACACACCAGCCACAGGCCGGGCAGCCCCGCTTTGGCCACTTCTTGGCGCCAGGCTTGGACCACTTTGTCCAGTTCAGGGATCAACAGTGGGCGGTAGATCACCAGCAGCGGCTTGCCGTCGACGCGGATGTAGCGCGGGTCTTGCAGGATGGGGAGGATGTCGTGGATGAACTCCAAGCATTTTTCGTGCGAGTAGCTCTGGTGCAGGATGACGTCTGACTCCATGCCGTCCCAGCGGCGGGTCCAGTTTTCGTTGGCCCAGCAGATGCAGAAAGCCTGGTCCATGTCGGGGTGCGCGAGGAACTGGTTGAGTGGCAGGTCCATGACCTTCTGGCCGTCAAACCAGTAGTAATGGAAGCAAAACCCGTGGACGCCGTAGGACTTGGCGATGTCGATTTGCTGGCGCATGACATCCGCTACACGCAGGTCGTAGTGGCCCAAGTCAGCGGGCAAGTGGGGCTGGTAGTGCCCTTTGTATTGCGGCACGGCCTTGGTGGTGTTGGTCCACTCGGTGAAGCCCTCGCCCCAAGCGTTGTTGTTAACGGCAAAGGGGTGGAACTGGGGCAGGTAATACGCAATGAAGCGCGGGGTGGTGCCCTGAGAGCCATTTATTGGGGTCACGCGTGTGCGCGGCTGGTGGAACTCTGGGTGCGGCCCATGGTGGAACCGGAGCGCCTGGATGTAGGCCTGTGCGGTGTCTGCAGGCACGCCCCCGACTGTTGGCAGGGATGCCGCCGACGAGGACGGCCAAATTCGCCGCTGGATGCCACGCCACAGCCAGGAGTAAAAGGTCCCGTTGTCTATTTTTTGCCGAATTCGGCCAGCCACTTCCCTGCGGTAAAGCGGGTCGCGTGTGGCGCGCCAGAGCACCCTGATGATTCTTTTGACGGTCATATTTCTTGTTATGGCTTTCCTCGACCCAACAACCTTCTGGCAACTGCAGCCCACCCTGACAGACGCTGCGCGAAGCGGTAAGTGCGCGAGCTCTGGATTTGGGCCAGGTGCCGTTCAAGCGAAGCTGTTTGCCGAAGCAAGCTCTCCCTGATGTCGGCCAAAGCCTGATATTCCTGAATCAAAGCCTGATGGGCTTCATTGATTTCTCTCATTTGCGCGGCATGTTGCGCCTGCAAGTCGGCGAGCATGTTCTGGATGTGATTATCGTATCCAGAATGGACTTGCTGGACGACCCGGGCCAGGTGCTCATGGCGGATGGAACGCATGTTCAACTGAATGCGAGAGACCAGCCGACTCATATAGAGATCATCAGCCGGCACCAGGCTTTGCAGGATGCGCTTGAGTTCGACCCTGGCCATCAGGGTGTTTTGCGTGATGGTGTTGTGGCCGTGGAGCCGGTAGGACAGCAAGGGCTTGTCACCAACACAAACAATGTCATGGCCATGCCGCAAGAGCCGGGCCATGAAGTCCCAGTCGTGGTTGTAGCGCTGCTTGTGAAAACCGCCCAAGGTCTTGAGGAGGTCTGCCCGAAAGAAGAAGTTGGAGGTGGTGACGGCAAAGTTGCCCGTAACCAAAGCCTGTCGGGCTCCGTTTTGCGTGTATTCCTGAGTCAGGCGAGCATAAAGACGGCACCAGGGATGGTCGAGCGACACAAGGGGTTGGCCTTGCGCATCGATCGGTGCCAGCGGGGTAAAGGCCAGCCCGCAGGGGTGCCGCTCGCAGTGGTTCAGCAGCGTTTGCAAGCGCTCGGGGTGGTACACATCGTCCGAGTTGAGGATGCTGATGTAACGCCCTTTGGCAAGTGCCATGCCTGTGTTGATGGCATGGTGTGCGCCTTGGTTGTTTTGGTAAATCAACCGAATCTGGCTGTGACCTGCATACCTTGTGTCCAGCAGCGCACGGGTGCCATCGGTAGAGCCGTCATCGATGACGATCAGCTCCCAGTTGCGAAGGGTTTGCCCTACAACGCTGTCAATGGCCTGTGCGATGTACAACGCGTGGTTGTAGGAGGGTATGACAACGGAGATGTCTATACCGCCATCCTTGCTTGTGGCATCTTCGTTCGGCAACATGTTCTGGATTGAGGTGGTCAGTAAGCGCCCGCCCGGCGCAGAACCACATCAATCGTTTTGAACAAGATGATCTGGTCGTGCCAGAGCGACCAGTTTTTGACATACCAGGTGTCCAGGTAGACACGGATGTCGTAGTCAAGGTCGCTGCGTCCGCTGACTTGCCAGAGGCCCGTCATGCCGGGGCGAACCATGAGATAGTAACCGACCTCATCGCCATAGCGGGGGAGTTCAGCACTCACCACCGGGCGGGGTCCTACGAGGCTCATTTCGCCTCGGATGACATTGATGAGCTGGGGCAGTTCATCGAGGCTGCTGGCGCGCAAAAAGCGCCCCAAACCATTGACCCGTGGATCGTGGCGGAGCTTGCGCTCGTTCTCCCATTGGGTCCGAAGCTCAGGCTGCTGCTGGAGCAGCTGCTCCAGCTGTTGCTCGGCATCGACCACCATGGTGCGAAATTTGTAGCACTGGAAAATTTTTCGGCGCTTGCCTACACGGGAGTGGGCAAACAAGGCAGGGCCGCCGTCGCGGCGGATCAGCAACGCGATCAACAGCATGATGGGACTCAGCAGCACCAGCAGGACCAGCGCTGTGAGCGTGTCAAACACCCGCTTGGTCAAGCGAGCGGGCCAGCGGCGCAGGTTGTTGCGCATGCGCAGCATGGCCACTTCGTGCGAGAAGAAGTGCGACATGTCGGTGCCGTGCAGGGGCACGCCGCGCATGGCCGGTATGACGCTGATGTCGGTCGCGCCCCATTGGGCCAATACCCTCAACCAGTATTCGCGCTGGTCGGATTGCGCATGCTCCAAGGCAATGACCCACTGGATGCCCGACTGGCTGGCCACTTGCTCCATCTGCACTCGTGGCAAGCGGGGTTGCGTGTCGGACACCGCTTCGCTTTCGGACGAACCCACATCCACAAACCCAAAAACCTGCAGTCCCAACTCGGGCTGGCTGTGCAAAGCCAGTGCGGCGTCAGAGGCATTGGCCCCCACACCAATGATGATGGTGGGTCGAACCCAAACTTTGAGGTATTGAAGTACACGGCGGGTCAAACTTCGCATCACGACCAGCATGCCCAATGTGGTGCACCAGGCAATCACCCACCACAGGCGCGAAGCCTCCCAGCGGTTCATGGCAATGAGTGACATGTCCAACAGAGAGAGCAATCCGAGCAGTTTGATGAAATCACTCAGTTCATCCCAAAACGGACGCCGGTCGCTGTAATGCTGGAATCGGGTCAGGAGCACCACCAAACCCAGCACCGAAATGGCGGCCCAAGCTGCAAATCGCTGGGAGTGCTGGCCACGCCACCACACGTCCAAATCCAAAGACAACATCGAGATGGTGATCCAGGTCGCCAACCCAAAGGCCAAAGCAAACGCCAGCGCGTCCCCCAGCAGCAGCGCCAGCTTGGACAGGCGCACCTGCGTCAGGGTCAAAGGCGAGACCTGCAGGGGCTGCAGGCGGTCAAGCAGGCGTTCGGGTGCGTTCAAGTCCAGTACCCCTTGTGCATGGACAGGCCGCTGCACACGCGCTGCGGCAGGGCCGCATGACGCCGCCCCAGGCGGTAGCCCAGCGCCTTGAGCGCCGTACGGCACGCGGCCTCAGGCAGCTGCCAAGGTGCGTGCTTCAACAAGTAAACCATTTCAGAGCGCAAAAATCGGAGTCCTTCGCGGCCCGCGCCGCCAAAGTCTTGCGTGAGCCAAGGGTGCTGCGCATGAAAGACGCCCGTGTCGAAGTAACGTCTGAATTCAGCCAGCAGTGAATAGTTATGGGAATGATAAACCGTGGCCTGCGCCTGGTAGGCAATGGCATGTCCGGCCTTGAGCAAGCGGGCGGCCAGGTGCATGTCCTCCCCCAAAATGACGTTGGCTGGGAAGCCGCCAGCCTCACGCAAAGCGCTGAGCCGGTAGGCTGCAAACGAGTTGGACAAAAAGCAGGTTTTGATGCCGAACGCAGGCACATCGCTCAAGCGGCGGGTGTGACTTGTGGCAGGGTAATTGAACAGGCGGGCGTGTGCAGCCACCGGCGTGGCGTTGGCGTGCGGCAGCTGCCGGCCATAGGCTGCGGCGACCGGGGTGTCGTCAAAAGCGGCGACCAGTTGTTGCAGCGCCGAAGGCTCGACCAACAAGGCATCTTGCGTGAGAAACACCACCACGTCGGCATCGGCCGCGAATTGCTCAATGGCCTGCTGGCGGGTGGTCCCATGGTTGAAGTCGGCACGGGCCATGCGGTGCACCGTGAGGCCTGCGGCATGGGCAGCCTCAGGGGCACCATCGGTGGATTCAGAGTCGATCACGATGCAATGGTCTGGCTGCAGTGTTTGAACTTTCAGGGCCTGCAAAAAAGTCTGCCATTGCGGGCCAGGATTGCAAACAGGCACCAACAGCACGATCCGCCGAGCAAATGGCACGGACGAAGGGATGGGCGTGGTGGCGGTCAGGTTTGGCAATCGGGTTCCCCGCGTGAAGCGGATGGTGGGTATTTTGCCTCTTGGGGCTGCCGATGCGCTGTAAGAATTCGTTTTTTCAGGATATATAACGATTGCATGGGGACCGCCAGAGCCACCCAGCACAGGGCTGTTTATGATCAAGCGATCTTGACTCTGACATGCGGGAACACCGAATGAACACAACGACCCCGCTGAACTGGGAAGAAAACGGCAAACCACGCTCGGCCGTTTGGCGCGCCGAAGGCTCACCGCCGCGACGCGTGGTGCTGGCCGATGACACTTTGACGGCCGATGCGGCCTACCGGCTGGCCTGTGAGGGCACCGCCCTGCTGTGGCGCGGCGACTTTCAAAATGCCCGTCAATTGCTGCAGGCCATGATGCGGCGCTTGGACAAACCACCCAAGCGCAAGATCCGTGGCAAAAATCAGCCTCAGCCTGTGATCGATCCGGCCACCGCGTTCCACACCCACCGCCAGGCCCAGGCCCAACGCGCGCGGGTGCTGAACATGCTGCTGATCGAGATGCACGACGACTACAGCATTGGCCTGCGCCGTGCGCCCGATGTGAAGCAAGCGTGCAACGAAGCCTGGGGGCGCACCGACGGCAAAGCAGGCGTGACGCCGCTGCGCAGCCTGCAAGGTCTCATTGGCGCCCACGAGTGGCGCAAAAAAGGCGTCGAAGTGAGCGCCTTGGGCAGCACGCACAACCACATCCACCCGCATTACGCGGTGTTCTCTCCGGTGCGCGGCGAGTATGTGGACCTGATCGCACAAACGCCGCTGCCTGACGCCTTGCAAAGCAACCCCTTGGCGTTTGACATCGGCACGGGCACTGGCGTGCTGGCGGCAGTGTTGGCGCGGCGCGGTGTGGCCAAGGTGGTGGCGACCGATGTGTCGGACCGCGCCCTCACCTGCGCCAAAGACAACCTGCAACGGCTGGAGCTGACGGGACAGGTCGAACTGCTCAAGTCCGATGCGTTTCCGCCCGGGCAAGCGGCCCTTGTGGTGTGTAACCCGCCTTGGCTGCCAGCGCGTCCGACCTCGATCCTCGAGCAGGCCGTGTATGACGAAGGCAGCCAAATGCTCAAAGGCTATCTGTCTGGCTTGGCCAGCCATCTGTGCCCTGGCGGTGAAGGCTGGTTGATCCTGTCAGACCTGGCCGAGCACCTGGGCTTGCGCACGCGCGACGAATTGCTGGGCTGGATCGAAGCCGGCGGGCTCAAAGTCCTCGGTCGCGTGGACACCCTGCCCCGCCACGCCAAGGCCCACGACGCCAACGACCCGCTGCACACGGCACGAGCGGCCGAAGTCACATCGCTCTGGCGATTGGGCGTGTGATCGCCCCATGATTTGTGGGAGCCCCGCCCTCGGGGCGATGGCTTAAGGCCTGCGAGCGCCCTATCGCGGCGGGGGCGCCGCTCCTACAGGTGATTGTTGTAGGAGCCCCGCCCTCGGGGCGATGACCTGAGGTCTGCGAAGGCCCTATCGCGGCGAGGGCGCCGCTCCTACGGGTGATTGTTGTAGGAGCCCCGCCCTCGGGGCGATGGCTTGAGGTCTGCAAAGGCCCTATCGCGGCGAGGGCGCCGCTCCTACTAGGTATTTTGTGGGAGCCCCGCCCTCGGGGCGATGGCTGTTCACAGCCAAACAGCATCCCAGTGCGGGTACTCGCCGACGCGCTTGACCAAGCCGGCGCGCACAGGATTGGCAACCACATAACGGGCCAGCGCAGGCAAATCCTCTTCTTTGCGCACGGCATGGTCATGGAAACCCTGTTGCCACAACGGCATGCCCAGTTGTCTTGCACTGATGGACTTGACACTGCCCATGCAGCGGGACAAGTCAATGCCCTCACCCAACTGCATGAGCCAATGCAGGTGGTCAGGCATGACGACAAAAGCCAAGGTTTCTGCGTGCTGCAGATGGGATGCTTGCCTCAAGCAGTGGATCAGGCAACGGGCCGCTTGAAAGTCGGCGAAGACGGGCTGACGATGCAAGGTGACCGTGGTCAGCAAGTAGATTTGTCCGGCCTGCGTGTGGCGCCCCACACGCAAGCTGTGCGAGTGGGGTGTGTCCGCCATCTTCGCGCCTCCTTGCGCAAAATTATCGCGGCGGGGGCGCCGCTCCCACAAGAGGGGAGGCGATTTTATTTGTGGGAGCCCCGCCCTCGGGGCGATGAACTGCGGACTGCGAAGGCCCTATCGCGGCGAGGGCGCCGCTCCCACAAGGAGACCGCGCCGCTCCTACAGGCGGGCGAGCACGGGGGCCAATGCCACCCCGGTGTGGGTGCCCAAGCGCACCACATCTTCGGGGGTGGTGGCGGCCACGATGCGGCCGCCGGCGTTGCCACCATCCGGCCCCAGGTCGATGATCCAGTCGGCTTCGGCGATCACATCCAGGTCGTGTTCGATCACCACCACGCTGTGCCCGGCGTTGACCAGGCGGTGCAGCACACCGATGAGTTTGTCCACGTCGGCCATGTGCAGGCCCACCGTGGGTTCATCGAGCACGTACAGGGTGTGTGGGGCTTTCTGGCCTCGGCGGCCGACTTCGTCGCGCACTTTGGTCAGCTCCGTCACCAGCTTGATGCGTTGCGCTTCACCGCCACTCAATGTGGGTGAAGGCTGCCCCAACGTGAGGTAGCCCAAGCCAACGTCTTTGAGCAGCTGCAATGGGTGCGCGATGCTGGGCATATTGGTGAAAAAGTCCACGGCTTCGTCGACTTCCATCTGCAGCACATCGCCAATGCTCTTGCCGCGCCAGCTCACAGCCAGCGTTTCGGGGTTGAAGCGGGCACCGTGGCAGGTTTCGCAAGGCACTTTCACATCGGGCAAGAAGCTCATCTCGATGGTGCGCATGCCTTGGCCTTCGCAACCGGGGCAGCGGCCTTCGCCGGTGTTGAAGCTGAAACGCCCTGCGGCATAACCGCGGGCTTTGGCTTCGAGCGTTTCGGCAAACAGTTTGCGGATGGTGTCCCAAAAGCCGATGTAGGTGGCGGGACAAGAGCGCGGTGTTTTGCCGATGGGGGTCTGGTCGACTTCGAGGACGCGGTCAATGGTTTCGAATCCTTGCACGTCGGCGCAACCTGTGAGCGGCACGCGCTGCCCAGCGTCTTGCGCGGTGCGGCCTGCAAAGGTGCTGCGTTGCTGCACCAGCGCCTGCACATTGGTCAGCAGCACGTCGCGGGCCAGCGTGGACTTGCCTGAACCACTGACGCCCGTGATGGCCACCAGGCGTTTGAGGGGCACTTGCACGGTGACGTTGTGCAGGTTGTGCAAACGGGCCCCCGTGAGGGTCAGCCAACTCAGCGCCATTGCCCCATCGACCTGCGCGGCAGTATCAACCTCACGCCTCGGCTGCAGGGGGTGCTTCATCGCGTGCAGCAGATAGCGGCCAGTTTGAGAGTCTGCCGAAGCGGTGATGTCAGACACCGAACCTTCGGCCACCAAACGGCCTCCGCGTTTGCCGGCACTGGGGCCGATGTCGATGATGTGGTCTGCGCGGCGGATGGTGTCTTCGTCGTGTTCCACCACCACCAAGGTGTTGCCCTTGTCACCCAGCTTGTGCAGGGCGTTGAGCAAAATCTGGTTGTCGCGCGCATGCAGTCCAATGGTCGGCTCGTCGAGCACGTAGCACACGCCTTGCAGGTTGCTGCCCAGTTGCGCGGCCAATCGGATGCGCTGCGCCTCGCCGCCACTCAATGTGGGCGCGCCCCGGTCGAGCGTGAGGTAACCCAAACCGACTTCTTCGAGAAACTCAAGACGGCTCTTGATCTCGGGCACCAGGTCGCGGGCGATGTCGGCTTCGCGGCCCACCAGCTGGAGCGTCTCGACCCAGCGGCGCACATCGCTGACCGACAAGCTGGCGATGTCAGTGATGCGCCAGGTTTGGTCGCCTGCGCCATGCAGCTGCACGGCGCGTGCAGTGGCGTTCAGGCGCGTGCCGTGGCAGCTGGGGCAAGCGGTGTCGACCAGGTCTTCGATTTCAGGTTCGGCAAAGGTCTGCTCGCGGCCTTTGTCTTTGTCATCGCGCACCGAGTCGTCGAAGACTTTGCGCTCGTCTTTGCTGAGCTTGACGCCCGTGCCCACACAGTCAGGGCACCAGCCGTGCTTGCTGTTGTACGAGAACAAGCGCGGGTCGAGTTCGGCGTATGACGTGGCGCAGGCCGGGCAAGCGCGCAATGTGGAGAAGACGCGGTGCTGGCCAATGCGGGCACACGACTCGCCTGTGGCCATGGCTTCTTTCAAACCGTCCAGTTCGCTGAGCACATGCACCACGCCTTTGCCGTGTTCGAGCGCTGTGTTGAGCGCTTGGCGCAGCGCCGTCTCTTGCGAGGACTGCACGTCGAGGCTGCCCACAGGCAGCTCGATGTTGTGCTCTTTGAAGCGGTCGATGCGCGGGAAGCCCGTGGTCGGTAAGAACTCGCCATCCACCCGCAGGTGGGTGTAGCCGCGTGGGCGTGCCCAGTCGGCCAGCTCGGTGTAAACGCCTTTGCGGTTGACCACCAGCGGCGCCAGCAGGCCGATGTGCTGACCCTTGAATTGGGTCATCAGTTGCGCGGCGATGCTGTCGGGCGTTTGCGGCTGCACGGGTGTGTTGTCGTGCACGCAGTGCTGGATACCGAGCTTGACGTACAGCAGGCGCAGGAAGTGCCAGACCTCGGTGGTGGTGCCGACAGTCGACTTGCGACCGCCACGCGACAAGCGCTGCTCGATCGCCACGGTCGGCGGGATGCCGTAGACCGCGTCCACTTCAGGGCGGCCAGCGGGCTGCACGATGGAGCGCGCATAGGCGTTGAGGCTTTCCAGGTAGCGGCGCTGGCCTTCGTTGAACAAGATGTCGAACGCGAGCGTGGACTTGCCAGAACCGCTCACGCCAGTGACCACGTTGAACTTGCCGCGCGGGATGTTGACGCTCAGATTTTTGAGGTTGTGCTCTTTGGCATTGACGATTTGGATGTTGTTGTTGACGGTCTTAGGAGACGGCAACAGGCTTGCGGCGGGTTCCTCATGAAACTGGTAACTGAACGACTTCTCAGCGACCGCCACCACACCGTCCATCGCCTCGGCATAGTCACGCAAAGCCTTGCCTGTGTGCGATGTGAGGTGTTGGCGCACGTCTTCGGGTGTGCCTTCTGCCACGACCAGACCACCGCCCTCGCCGCCTTCGGGGCCGAGATCAATCAGCCAGTCGCTGGCGCGGATGACGTCGAGGTTGTGTTCAATGACGATGAGCGAATGCCCTGCTTCGAGCAGCTTGCGCAGGGCCCGCATGAGCTTGGCGATGTCGTCAAAGTGCAAGCCGGTGGTCGGCTCGTCAAACAAAAAGAGCGTGCCTTTGCGCGCCAGCGTCTGGCGGCTTTTGGAGGCGCTCTTGGCGGCTTCAGCCAAGAAGCCTGCAAGCTTGAGTCGCTGCGCTTCGCCGCCCGAGAGCGTGGGCACGGGCTGGCCCAAGCGGACGTATTCGAGGCCCACATCGACGATGGGCTGCAGGGCACGGATCACTTCGCGGTCTTGTGCGAACAAGGCAGCCGCTTCGCTGACGGTGAGGGCCAAGATGTCGGCCACGTTCATCAAACGGCGCTCGCCGCCGATGGCCTGGCGCTCGATGTGGATCTCCAGAATTTCTGGTCGGTAACGCTTGCCATCGCAGTCGGGGCAACGCAGATAGACATCGCTCAGGAACTGCATTTCGACGTGCTCAAAACCCGAGCCGCCGCAGGTGGGGCAGCGGCCGTCGCCGCTGTTGAAGCTGAACTTGCTGGCGGTGTAGCCGCGCTGGCGCGACTCGGGCGCGGTGGCAAAGAGTTCGCGGATCGTGTCCCAAGCTCCGACATAGCTCACGGGGTTGGATCGGGCCGTCTTGCCGATGGGCGACTGGTCGACAAACACCACATCGCCCAAGTGGTCAGCACCCAGCAGGCGGTCGTGCGCGCCGGGCGTTTCGGTGCCTTTGCCAAAGTGGCGCATCAGTGCGGGGGCCAGCACGTCTTGGATCAAACTCGACTTGCCCGAGCCGCTGACACCGGTCACGGTGACGAGCCGCTGCAGCGGAAAGTCGACCGAAACGTTTTGCAGGTTGTGCTCGCGTGCGCCTTCGAGGATCAAACGTGGCGTGCTGTCGGTCACCATGCGCTTGAAGCCCAGGCCCACTTGCTTGCGCCCGCCCAAATAGGAACCCGTGAGTGTGTCGGCATGGCGCAGTTGCTCTGTCGTGCCATCGAACACGATCTGTCCACCGCGCTCGCCCGGGCCGGGGCCCATGTCGATCATGCGGTCGGCGGCAAACATCACCGCCGGGTCGTGCTCGACCACCACCAGCGTGTTGCCCGCGTCGCGCAGGCGATGCATGGCCTGCGTGATGCGGCCCATGTCGCGTGGGTGCAGGCCGATGCTGGGCTCGTCCAGCACAAACAGGGTGTTGACCAGGCTGGTGCCCAAGGCGGTGGTCAGGTTGATGCGCTGCACCTCACCGCCGCTCAGGGTGCGGCTTTGGCGGTC
>CANBTZ010000056.1 GCA_947372495.1 Comamonadaceae bacterium
CGAACTCAAAGCCTTTGCCTGGTTCCTGAGGCTCAACCTTCAGAACCACGTGGCCGTATTGACCCTTACCACCGGACTGACGCACGAACTTGCCTTCGGCTTCTTCGACGGTCTTGCGGATGGTTTCGCGGTAAGCCACTTGGGGCTTGCCCACGTTGGCTTCCACACCGAATTCACGCTTCATGCGGTCAACGATGATTTCCAGGTGCAATTCGCCCTGACCACCAATGATGGTCTGACCCGACTCTTCGTCGGTCTGCACGCGGAAAGATGGATCTTCAGCAGCCAAACGGGCCAGCGCCATGCCCATCTTTTCTTGGTCAGCCTTGGTCTTGGGTTCCACGGCCTGACGGATCACGGAGTCAGGGAACACCATGCGCTCCAGGGTGATCACTGCATTTGGATCGCACAAGGTTTCGCCTGTGGTCACGTCTTTCAAGCCCACGCAAGCGGCGATGTCGCCCGCACGGATTTCGTCGACTTCTTCACGGTTGTTGGCGTGCATTTGCACGATACGACCGATACGCTCTTTCTTGCCACGCACCGCGTTGTACACGGTGTCGCCCTTTTTCAGAACGCCAGAATACACACGCACGAAGGTCAACTGACCCACGAACGGATCGGTCATCAACTTGAACGCCAGCGCCGAGAATTTTTCCTCGTCGTCAGCCTTGCGTGTGACTTCCTTTTCGTCTTCGTCAAAGCCCTTGATGGCTTTCACGTCGAGAGGCGAAGGCATCAGCTCAAGCACAGCATCCAGCATGCGCTGAACGCCTTTGTTCTTGAAGGCTGTACCGCACAACATGGGCTGGATTTCGCTGTTGATGGTGCGAACACGCAGGCCGTGTGTGATTTCTTCTTCGGTCAAGTCGCCTTCTTCAAGGTACTTGTTCATCAGCTCTTCAGAGGCTTCAGCAGCGGCTTCAACCATCTTCTCGCGCCACTCTTTGGCCACTTCGACCAAGTCGGCTGGGATTTCTTCGAAGGTGAACTTCATGCCCTGGGAAGCTTCGTCCCAGATGATGGCTTTCATCTTGCGCAGGTCAACCACGCCGGTGAAGTTTTCTTCAGCGCCGATTGGGATCACGATTGGCACAGGGTTGGCCTTCAGGCGCAACTTCATCTGCTCCACGACTTTGAAGAAGTTGGCACCAGTACGGTCCATCTTGTTCACAAAAGCCAACCGTGGCACTTTGTATTTGTTCGCCTGACGCCACACGGTTTCAGACTGAGGTTGCACGCCGCCCACAGCACAGTAAACCATGCAAGCGCCGTCCAGCACGCGCATGGAGCGCTCGACTTCAATCGTGAAGTCAACGTGTCCAGGGGTGTCAATGATGTTGATGCGGTGGTCGGCAAAAGAACCGTCCATGCCCTTCCAGAAGCAGGTCGTGGCAGCGGAGGTGATCGTGATGCCACGCTCTTGCTCTTGCTCCATCCAGTCCATGGTGGCCGCGCCGTCGTGCACTTCACCAATCTTGTGGTTCACGCCGGTATAAAAAAGAATACGCTCAGTGGTCGTGGTCTTGCCAGCGTCGATGTGCGCCGAGATGCCAATGTTGCGGTAACGCTCGATGGGGGTATTGCGAGCCATAAATTTCTCCGTTGATGATGTACTAAAGCCCGCCACCCCTTATGGGGCCCGCGGGCTGACTTCTGACAGTGTCGGGCCTCTGTGTGAAGCCCGTGTGAATCAGAAGCGGAAGTGCGAGAACGCCTTGTTGGCTTCGGCCATGCGGTGAACTTCGTCACGCTTTTTCATGGCGCCGCCACGGCCTTCGTTGGCTTCGAGCAGTTCGTTGGCCAAACGCAGAGCCATGGACTTTTCACCGCGCTTGCGAGCAGCTTCTTTGATCCAGCGCATCGACAGGGCCAAGCGACGAACAGGGCGCACTTCAACAGGCACTTGGTAGTTCGCACCACCCACGCGGCGGGATTTGACTTCCACCATGGGCTTGACGTTGTTGATGGCGATGGAGAAGAGTTCCACAGGGTCTTTGCCTGTTTTCTTTTCCATGTTTTCGAGGGCACCGTAAATGATGCGCTCGGCCACAGCTTTTTTGCCGCCTTCCATGATCACGTTCATGAACTTGGACAATTCGACATTACCGAACTTGGGATCCGGCAGGATTTCACGTTTAGGGACTTCGCGACGACGTGGCATATTTCACCTCATATTGCTTCAGTTGGCATCTTTTCAGACACCGCGAGCGTTATTCAAAACACTCACTTACTCGACCCACCACAGACAATTCTGGGCTTCGGGTCACTTCGCTGGATCACCGCGCCACGCGGGAAACAGCACCGAAAAATTTCAACCCCAAAGGGCTTACTTGGCCTTTGGCTTCTTCGCACCGTACTTGGAGCGAGACTGCTTGCGGTCTTTCACGCCTTGCAAGTCCAGCGAACCGCGGACGATGTGGTAACGCACACCTGGCAAGTCTTTGACACGACCACCGCGCACCAGAACAACGGAGTGTTCCTGCAGGTTGTGGCCTTCACCGCCGATGTACGAGATGACCTCAAAACCGTTGGTCAAGCGCACTTTGGCAACTTTACGCAGAGCGGAGTTAGGCTTTTTAGGCGTTGTGGTGTACACACGTGTGCAGACACCACGACGCTGTGGAGAGTTTTGCATCGCAGGGCTTTTGGACTTGGTCGTTTCGACCTCGCGCCCCTGACGCACCAATTGATTGATGGTTGGCATTGTTTAAAACGTCCCTAAACGTTTGGAATTGACAAAAGAAACTTCTCCGCCCCAAAAGCGGAAAAGCCCGCCAGTATAACCGCCTGGCGGGCCCTTGACAAGTGCAGAGGCAAACGAGAGGTTTGCAACCACTCACTTGTCACTTGATCCAGAGGCGAACAGCGTCCCAGGCGCGGCCCACAACACCCGCCTGCTCGACGGGCTCGAGCACCATCAAAGGCACATCGATCAAGGGCTGATCGCCACGCAACACCTTCAGCGAACCCAGCACCTGACCCTTCTTGAAAGGCGCCATCAACGGGTCAGGGCGGACCACTTGGGTTTTGATCTGGGCGGCACTGCCCGCAGGCACAGCGACGACCAAGGGGTAGAAAGCGCCCAGCTTGACCACCGAGGACCGGCCTTTCCAAGCCGAGGGCGTTGCCACCGGCTGACCGGCATCGAACAGCTTGACGGCGTCGTAGGCGGTGTAGCCCCAATTGAGGAGCTTTTGGCTTTCGCTGGCGCGGGCGTTTTCG
Organism: Comamonadaceae bacterium; assembly: GCA_947372495.1. Classification (GTDB taxonomy): domain Bacteria; phylum Pseudomonadota; class Gammaproteobacteria; order Burkholderiales; family Burkholderiaceae_C; genus Limnohabitans_A. The sequence goes on from CANBTZ010000056.1 coordinate 3,226, forward strand.
CTGTCGGCTCCGAGCACGATGGACAGCAGACGGCGCGTACCCACATTGGGGAAATCGCGTTTGGTGGTCGCCACCTGGCAGTAACCGGCCGCCTGGGTGTGGCCGGTTTGCAGCCCATCGACCGTCGGATCGCGAAAGAGCAACAAATTGCGGTTGCTGTCATTGGCCGCTGGCGTGCCTTCGTAGCGGTACTTTTTGATCGCGTAATAAGGCAGAAATTCAGGAAAATCACGCACCAGCCGCAGCGCCAAGGTGCTCAGGTCGCGCGCCGTGGTGGTGTGCCCCGCCTCGGCCAAGCCGTCCGGGTTCTTGAAGCTGGTGTTTTTCATGCCCAGCGCCTTGGCCTGGTCGTTCATGAGCTGCACAAAGCGCTCCACCGTGTCGCTGACCCCTTCGGCCAAAGCCACCGTGGCGTCATTGCCCGACTGAACCACCATGCCTTTGATCAGGTCCTCCACCGGCACCCGCATCTTGGGGTCGATGAACATGCGCGAGCCGGGCATCTTCCAGGCCCGCTCGGACACAGGCAAAGTCTGCTTGAGGTCCAATTTGCGTGACTTCAGCGCCTCAAACACCAGATACGCCGTCATCAGCTTGGTCAGCGAAGCGGGTTCCACCGCCATGTCGGCATCTTTGGCGGCCAGCACTTGATTGGCCGTCACGTCGATCAGCAAATACGCCCGGGCGGCCACCTCGGGCGGCGACGGCATCTGGGCATGCGCGCCCAAGGCCAGCCAGGACAAGGCCACAGCAGCCACTTTGAAAAGGTGTTTCATCAGGTTCATGCGGGGGCTTCCAGGACCCTTTCGGGTCGGTCAGGTGTCAGGCTGGGACTGGCGCGAGCAAATGGCGCACCGTCAGCGCCTTGAGCAGCGGCAATTGCCCGTGGAAGAAGTGCTCCACCCCGGGGATCACCGTCACGGGCAAGGATTGTGGGCGCGCCCAGTCCATCACACTGGCCAGGGGCACGGTGTCGTCCTGCTCACCATGCAACACCAAGGTGCGTTCATGCAGCGTGTGCGCAATGGGCGCCACAGCAAAGCGCGAAGCCGCCGTGCCCACCAGCACGATTTTGTCGGGCGTCCGGTCCTCGCCAAGCTGCTGCAGCGCGTGGCTGGTGACAAAAGCGCCAAACGAGAACCCCACCAGCGCCAAAGGCCCAGCAGGGGCCACTTGAGCCACGACGGCCAGCATGTCAGCCGCCTCGCCGCGGCCCTCGTCGTACACACCCTGTGAGCCGCCCACGCCCCGAAAATTGAAACGCACCGCTTGCCAGCCGCACTGCACAAAAGCCCGCGCCAGCGTCTGCACCACCTTGTTTTGCATGGTGCCGCCAAACAAAGGGTGCGGGTGGGCAATGACGGCCGTGCCGCGCACTGGCGTGTCTGCAGGCACGTCCAGCAGCGCCTCCACCAGGCCCGCGCCGCCTTGCAAGTTCAGCTTTTGGGTTCCCGAGTTCATCAGCGGCCCAGGTGCTCAGGCGTCAGCAGACGCGTCACAACCTGCCCCTTGGCAAGGTGGGAGTCGACGATCTCGTCGATGTCGGTCTGATCCACATAGCTGTACCAAGTGCCTTCGGGGTACACCACGGCCACGGGACCGCCTGCGCAGCGGTCCAGGCAACCGGCCTTGTTGACGCGCACCTGACCCGGCCCGGCCAGACCGAGCTGCTTGATGCGGTTCTTGCAATGGTCAAACCCGGCCTGGGCGTTGTGCTGGGCGCAGCTGGCCTCACCGTTCTTGCGCTCGTTCAGGCAAAAAAAGATGTGGCGCTTGAAATAAAGGCTGGGGTTTTCGGTCGTCATGACCGGATTTTAGGCGGCCGGAGGTTGAGAGAGTCGTGCCACAAGATAAGCCAGCAAACCATACGGCCAAAGCCAGCCCAACCACTGGATGAGCCCATGAAAGCGGATGAAACGCCCCTGCTCCCAGGCCTGCAAGGTCTGGGCGAAATACACATCGGCCGAGGCGTTGTTGAGCAAGGCCAACTGCCACACCAGCAAGACCAACATGAGCACCAGACACACCCGCGCGGGTGCGAGGCACAGCCCCAAGCAAGCGAGCACCGCCAACACACCGCCCAACAAGACTTCGCTGCCCACCCAGTCCCAGGCGTGCGCGGGCCCATAGGTCAGCGCCGCCGACAAGGCGCTGCCCAGCAGCCCCAGCGCCAACAAGGTCGCCGCCATGGCCAAGCGCTGGTGGGTCTGACGCAACACGCTGTACGCCAGCAAACAAGGCAGCAGCACCCCCATGGCCACACACAAGACCTCGTTGATCGGCAAGAGCGGCTGCAACTCCACCTCGCGCAGGGGCAGCAAATCGAGCAAGGGCGAGCCCTGCATCTCTTGCACCAGCGCCGCCTCCAGCCGCTCGAGAATCTGCCCCAGCCCAAAAGGCACAGCCACTGGGAACAAGAGCGCAGGCGGCCACAGGGCCAGCAAGGCCAGCGCGCCGCTGGACTCGGGCACAAACCAGCGCTCACGGAAGCGGCTCCAGTGGTCCACTGCCCCGGCCCACTCCAGCGCCCGCGCCGTCATGGCGCCCGCCAAGGCCCCCGCCACATTGAGCGCCCAGTCCACATTGGAGGGCACTCGGGCGGGCAAAAACATCTGCAAAGATTCCAGCGCCAAGGACAGCGCAGCGGCAGCCAGTGCGGCCCAGACGATGGCGTGCGCACGCGGTCGGGTGCGGTGGATGGCCAAGGCACACAAAAAGCCCAAAGGGGCATAGCCCAACACATTGGAGATGACGTCAAATCCCGTCCAGTAACGGGGCAGGGGTGCCAGCAGAAACGCCCAAGGTGCAATGCCCTGCGCGCGCCACTGGTCAAACGGGTAGAGGCTGGCGTAGACGATCAGCAGCGCATAGATCCAGGCCAGTGGCCAGGCGGCAGTGCGGCGCATGACCATGCCAAAGGGCCGATCAGAAAGGCTTGACGACCACCAAAATCACGGCCGCCAGCATCAGCACCACCGGGATTTCATTGAACCAACGGAACCACACATGGCTGCGCTGCAGGGTGCCGTCTTTGAATTTACGCAACATCATGCCGCAGGCGTGGTGGTAGCCCATCAGCAACAAAACGATGGCCAGCTTGGCGTGCATCCAGCCCTGACCCGGGCCGCGCCCGATGCCGTAGCCCATCCAAAGCCACACCCCCAGCGCCAATGCGGGCACCGCCAGCAAGGTCATGAAGCGGTAAAGCTTGTGCGCCATCAGCAGCAAGCGATCGCGCTCGGCCACCGAGCCGGGCGACACCATGGCCAAATTGACAAAAATACGAGGCAAATAAAACAAGCCAGCAAACCAGCTGGCGATGAACACGATGTGAAGGGCTTTGATCCAGAGCATGTCTCGAGTGTAGCCAGCTGGGCAGGGCTGTCCAGAACACCCTGAGGACGGGCAAAAAAAACCCCCGACCAGAGGCCGAGGGTGATAAGCCTTTTTGTTGTGACACATCAAGGCCCCGCTCAGGGAGGTAAAGCGGGGAACGGCAAGCCGTCCAAGGTGAAATGTACCAAATGACAAAACTGTTAACAAGATTGATTTTGTCATTTTCACCACGGTTGGCCCAACACCTGTGCGCCAAGCCGTCGCCTATTTGCAGTCTGGCGCATGCACTTGGGCCACAATGCGCTGCATGAACCCCGTCGCCCCCTTCCCCTCCAGCCGCCCACGCCGCTTGCGCCGTGACGAATTCACCCGCAACCTGGTGCGCGAACACCAGGTCACGCCGCACGACCTGATCTACCCGGTGTTTGTGCTGGACGGCCAGAACCAGCGCCAGCAGGTGGCCTCCATGCCTGGTGTGGAGCGCCTGTCGCTCGACCTGCTGCTGCCCGTGGCCGAAGACTGCGTCAAGCTCGGCATCCCGGTCATGGCGCTGTTCCCAGTGATCGACGCCAGCCTCAAGGACCCGACCGGCAGCGAAGCCATGAACCCCAATGGCTTGGTGCCCCGCGTGGTACGTGAGCTGAAAAAACGCTTTCCCGAGCTGGGTGTGATGACCGACGTGGCGCTCGACCCCTTCACCAGCCACGGCCAGGATGGCCTGCTGGACGAGACAGGCTACATCTTGAACGACGAAACCACCGCCGTGCTGGTGCAACAAGCCCTGACACAAGCCGAAGCTGGCGTGGACATGGTGGCCCCCAGCGACATGATGGACGGCCGTATCGGCGCGATCCGCAACGCGCTCGAAGCCCGTGGCCTGATCCACACCCGCATCATGGCCTACAGCGCCAAGTACGCCAGCGCCTTTTATGGCCCCTTCCGCGACGCGGTCGGCTCGGCGGGCAACCTGGGCAAGAGCAACAAAAAGGTCTACCAAATGGACCCGGGCAACAGCGATGAAGCCCTGCGCGAAGTCGCCATGGACCTGGCCGAAGGCGCCGACATGGTGATGGTCAAACCCGGCATGCCGTATCTGGACATCGTGCGCCGCGTCAAAGACGAATTCAAGGTGCCGACCTTCGCCTACCAGGTGTCGGGCGAATACGCCATGCTCAAAGCTGCCGCACAAAACGGCTGGCTGGACCACGACCTGGTGATGATGGAGAGCCTGCTGGCCTTCAAGCGCGCAGGCGCCGACGGCGTGCTGACCTACTTTGCACGCGACGCGGCCCGTTTGATCCGCCAGGGCTGAGCCCATGCGGGTCTTCAGCGTTTCGGGCACACAGGTTCAGGCGGGACTGGCCCTGCCCGAGCAACTGCCCGAACACGGCTACCTCTGGATCGCCTGCTCGCGCGAAGCCTTTTTGGCCGAGCTGAGCGCCATCCAAAGCACACTGGAAAAACTCACGGGCCAAACGCTGGTCGACCTGCACGTCTCCGACCTGCTCAACGCCCAGCTGCCTTCGCGTTTTGATTACAGCTCGCATTACGACCTGATGGTGTTCAGGCGTCTGGCGCAGCGCCCGGACAGCGCAGCCGCCAGTCCCACCGCGCTCACAAACAACGGCTTGACGGCCCAAGGTGCCAAGCGCTCGGGCCCGCCTGTGCTGCACCGCATCGACACCAGCCCGGTCGGCTTTGCGGTGTTCGACCGCGTGCTGGTGAGCGTGCACCCGGCCGACTGCGCCGTGCGCGAGGCCTACGCCAGCCGCCTGCTGGCCAGCACGCAGGTCCATGACGCGACCGACCCGCGCTCAACTGGCGCACGCGGGGTGCCGCACAACCCGGCCGACATGATGCTGCGCATCGTCAGCCACATGGTCGACGGTTATCTGGATCTGCGACGTGAACTCAGCCGCCAGCTGGACCACTGGCAAGCCGAACTGCTGCACCCACGCACCCGCTTCAACCGCTGGGACGCCCTGCTGCACGCCCGCATGGCGCTGCACCAGCTCGAAGCCCTGTGCGACGACCAGCACACCGCCATGCAAAGCTGGACCGAGTCACTGGACAGCTGGCGGATTGCACCCGACAACACAGCGCAGCGCGAACACGAGCTGCTCAAAATCCGCAGCCGTGACGTGCTCGAACACATTGACCGCGTGGTCCAGCATGTGCGCCGTCTGGAGCACAACACCGAAACCGCGGTGCAAATGCACTTTAACGTGCAGGGCAACCGCACCAACGACATCATGCGCACCTTGACGGCGCTGACGGCCATCTTTTTGCCACTGAACCTGATCGCAGGCATCTTCGGCATGAACTTCGAGTTCATGCCCTGGCTGCATCAAGCCTCGGCCTTCTGGTGGACGCTGGGCACCATGGGCTTCATCGCACTGAGCATGGGTCTGCTGTTCTGGCGCAAGCGCTACTTGGCCAGAACCGGCGACTAGGGACAAACTATCGCAGCGGGGCGCATTTCCTACAGGGGCCTTTTGTTGTGGGAGCCGCGCCCTCGCGGCGAATGCTTAGGCCTTCAAGGGGCCTATCGCAGCGGGGCGCCGCTCCTACTCAATCAAGCGAGGTGCTTGGCAAAAAACGCCAGCGTGCGCTCACGGGCCAGCTGGGCCGATGGGGCATGCCAGGCACCGCGCTGGTCGCAGTTGAAGCCATGGTGCGCCGCATAGGTGTGCACCTCGACCTCAGGATGCGCCTTTTTGAAGGCTTCCACCGTGTCCAGCGGGATCCACTTGTCTTCTTCGGCAAAGTGCGCGAGCACGGGCACTTGGGATTGGCGCGCGGTTTCTTCTGGGGTGGTCACGCCACCGCCGTAATAAGGCGCAGCAGCGCTGAGACCCGTGAGCGTGCAGGCCGCGCGCCAGGTCAGCAGGCCGCCCCAGCAGTAACCCACGATGCCCACCTTGCCACCCGAGGCCTTGGCCGCGTGGTCAATCGCAGCCTGGATGTCCTGCATCACGCCGGGCGCAGGCAAAGCCTCCACCGCGGTCTTGTAGCCAAAGCCCTCGCCCATGTCGGCGTCGCTGTAGCCCAGCTCGACACCGGGCCTGACGCGGTGAAAGGCGGCAGGGGCCACCGCCAGGTAACCCTCGGCCGCATAGCCATCGGCCACATTGCGGATGTGGCTGTTGACGCCAAAAATCTCCTGGATCACCACCACCGCGCCTTTGGGTGTGCCTGCTGGGCGGGCCTCGTAAGCGGGCACCAGCGTGCCGTCTGCGGTTTTCAATTCAATCATCGTTCCCATGTTCATTCCTTGGTTCAATTCAACACATCACCGGCTCAGGGCCCGCTCAACAAAGTCGAGACGGTCCTGACCCCAAAAAATCTCGCCACCGACCACGTAGCTGGGCGCGCCAAACACCCCCGCATCGATGGCCGCTTGCGTGTACGCCTCGTAACGCTCTTGCACCGCCTGGCTGTGCGACTGCTCCAGCAAGGCCGCAGGCAAACCCTGCTCGGCCAGCAACTCGGCCAGCACCTTGTCATCGGCGATGTTGCGCTCCTGCGCCCAGCACGCCGACAGCACCGCCCCCGCCACCTGCATGGCCGCAGCCGAGCCTTGTGCCAAGTCCGCCGCAATGATGAGCCGCGCTGCATCGTCCCCCCCCACAGGGAAGAATTTGGGCTTGAGGTTGAGTGGTGCATTCAGGTGTTCGCTGAAACGCTGCAACTCCACCAGCCGATAAGCCTGGCGCTGCGGCGCGCGCTGGCCCAAAGGCAGCCCGCCCGAAATCGGGAACACCTTGCCGCCCAGGTCAATCGGCATCACCCGCACCGTGGCCCCTGCCCGCGCCGCGATTTCGACCAAGCGCTGGTGCCCCAGATAAGCCCAGGGGCTTTGGGGGGCAAAGTAATAGTCCACTGCGTGACCCATGGTGTCTCCTTGTCTGTTGTGTAATCTTTGGACGAAACAGCGGTTGTAACCGCCATCACGAATTTTTGCAGGAGACGCACGATGAACAAGGTCTTGTTGGTGACCGGCGGTAGCCGGGGAATCGGGGCAGCTACGGCCCTTTCGGCAGCCCAGCAGGGCTGGACGGTGGCGGTGAACTACACCGCCAATTCCCTCGCCGCAGATGAAGTGGTGCGTCAGATCCGCGCCTCGGGCGGCAATGCCATCGCGGTGCAGGCCGATGTGGCCGACGAAGCACAGGTCCTGCGCATGTACGAGCACATCGACGCCAAGCTGGGCCGCCTGTCGGGCCTGGTCAACAGCGCGGGCGTGGTCGACGTTTACGCCCGCGTGGCCGAGATGAGTGTCGCACGCCTCAAACGCATGTTCGACATCAACGTCATCGGCTCCATCGTCTGCACCCGCGAAGCCGTGCGCCGCATGAGCACGCGCTACGGCGGCGAAGGCGGCAGCATCGTCAACGTGTCGAGTGCCGCGTCCCGCCTAGGCTCGCCCGGCCAGTACGTGGACTACGCCTCGGCCAAAGGGGCCATAGACGCCTTCACACTGGGCCTGGCCAAAGAAGTCGCGGCAGAAGGCGTGCGCGTCAACGCCGTGCGCCCCGGCCTGATCGACACCGAAATCCACGCCTCAGGCGGCCTGCCCGACCGCGTCAAAGACCTGCAGCACCTGGTGCCCATGCAGCGCGGCGGCACCGCCGACGAGGTGGCGCAAAGCATCGTCTGGCTCTTGTCCGACGCCGCGAGCTACACGACCATGAGTCTGATCGACGTCTCCGGAGGCCGCTGATGGCCGAATTCAAGTATTACTGGGAAGACTTTGCCCCCGGCCAGGTCCGCGACCTGGGCACCATCACGCCCACCCGCGAAGAAATCCTCGCCTTTGCCCAGCAGTTTGACCCGCAGCCTTTTCACCTCAACGACGAAGCGGCCAAAGCCTCGGTCTTTGGCGCTTTGTCGGCCAGCGGCTGGCACACTTGCTCGATGGCCATGCGCCTGATGGTGACGAACTTTCTGAACGACACCTCCAGCCTCGGCTCGCCGGGCCTGGAAGGCATCAAGTGGCTCAAACCCGTTTACCCCGGCGACACCCTGCGGCTGCAAAGCACCATGCTCGAGACCAAACCCATGAGCAAGCGACCGGACGTGGGCATGACGCGCAACCTGTGGGAAATGTTCAACCAGCACGGCGACAAGGTGCTGCACATGGAAGGCTGGGGCATGTTCAGAAGGCGCACACCGGCTGCCCCCTTTGCAGCCGTGCCCGCCAACCCGGCTTAAAGCCGCACAATGCGGTCATGGATTTCAAACCGCTCATCACCCTGATGGCCATCGTCAACCCGCTGGCCTGCGTCCCTTTCTTCATCCACTACACGCAAGGTTTCAGCCCGGCCCAGCGCAAGAAGACGATTTGGGTGTCTTCTTTTTCTGCCTTTGTGGTGATCGCGGCCAGCGCCTTGCTGGGCCTGCAAATCCTGGAGTTTTTTGGCATCTCGCTGGCGAGCTTCCAAGTCGGTGGCGGCATGCTGCTGCTGACTTCGGCGCTGTCCATGCTCAACGCCCAACCGGCCGAGGCCCGCGCCAACGCCGACGAAGTGCAAGACGCCGAAGCCAAAGCGGCTGTGGGCGCCAGCATCGCCGTGGTGCCACTGACCATCCCGCTGCTGACCGGCCCGGCCACCATGTCCACCGTGGTGATCTACGCCGAAAAAGCCAAAACCATGTTCCAGCTCGGCACCCTGGTCGGCTACGGCGTGGTCATCGCCCTGGCCACTGCGCTGTGCTTTTCATTGGCAGCGCCCATCGCCCGGGTGCTGGGGCGCACCGGCATCAACGTCATGACACGCTTGATGGGCCTGATCCTGGCTGCCTTGGCGGTCGAGGTGATGACCGACGGGCTGCACAAGCTGTTTCCGGTGCTGGCGCGCGGAATCTGACCGGGCCAAACGGCATTGCCAAGGTCAGTTCGTGGCCGTCTGCAAGTTGGCGCCACGCTCAATCACAAATTCGCAGTCCACCAGCTTGCGTGAGTGGTTGAGATCACTTTGCGCAATCAGCACAGACACCTCGGTGCCTTTGAGGCCAGCAATGACCTCGCTCAAGCGCTTGGACAAGGCGGGTGCCACCCCCTCAAAGGGTTCATCGAGCAACAACAGCCGGGTGCCGACGGCCAATGCGCGTGCCAAGGCCACCAGCTTTTGCTGCCCACCTGAGAGCAGCAAGGCCCGGCGGTCTTTCATCTCGAGCAACTCAGGCAAGACTTTGTAGACCAGCGCCAAGCGCTCCTGAGGGTCCA
>CANBTZ010000057.1 GCA_947372495.1 Comamonadaceae bacterium
GCGCCGTCTTGCACGCGCGCCACCTGCGACAGGCGGATCGAGGTGCTGCCTTTGCGGGCCACGATGATCTGGCCAAAGTCCTCAGGCCGGAGCATGCGCGACTCGACCTGCACCATGCGCTCTTGCTCGATGGAGCGGATCGCGCCCACAGGCAAGTCCTGGTTCTCGTTGCGCACCGCATTGACCACCTGGTCGGCGGTCACGCCCAGCGCTTCCATGGCTTCTGGCTTGAGGTACAGGTTGATCTCGCGGCGAGTGCCGCCGACCAAGGTGACCGAGCCCACGCCGCGCACATTTTCGAGCCGTTTTTTGAGCACCTGCTCGGACCAGTTGGTCAGCTCCACACCGCTGGGTGCATTGCCGTTGACAGCTTCGGGCACCACCGCCAGCGACCAGATCGAGCGGGCCGAGGGGTCAAACCGCAAAACGCGAGGCTCCTTGACTTCGGTGCGCAGGTTGGGCCGGATGGCGGCGACTTTTTCCCGAACGTCTTCGGCCGCTTTGCGACCATTGACCTGCAGCTGGAACTCGATCACCACCACCGATTGGTTTTCGTAGCTGCGGGATGTCAGGGCATTGATGCCCGCGATCGAGTTGACGCCTTCTTCGATCTTTTTGGAGACTTCGCTCTCCACAATTTCGGGCGAGGCGCCGGGGTATTCGGTGCTGACCACCACCACCGGGAAGTCGATGTTGGGGAACTGGTCGACTTTCAGGCGCTGGTAAGCGAACAAGCCCAGCACCACCAGGGCCAACATGACCATGGTCGCGAAAACGGGGTTTTTGAGACTGACGCGGGTGAACCACATGGATCGGTTCCTTCAGCGCACGTTGGCGGTGAACTTGACTTGCGTGCCTTCACGCACCGCGCCTGCACTGGCCGCCAGCACCTTGGCACCTTCGTCCAGGCCTTGCACTTCCACCCAGGTCAGGGTGTTGTTCTGCACGGTCTTTTCGGCGCGAGCGCCGGTTTGCACATTCACATGCTTGACCTGCTCGCCATCAACGACTTGCACATAGGGCAAGGGCTTGTCGGTGCGCACGCTCGACAGCGGCACCGCCAGTGCCTGGATGCTGCGCGTGCCCAGGCTGCCTTCGGCAAACAAGCCTTGGCGCAAGCCGTCTTCTCCCGCCACGCCCAGGTAGACCAGCACGCTGCGGCTGCCCGCCTGCGCACTGGGGTTGATGCGCAGCACCTTGGCTTGCACGGGCTCTTCGAGGCCTTCGACCTTGAGCTTGGCTTTCATGCCCACGCGGATGGGGCTGGCTTCGGCGGGGGCCACTGCCGCTTCAATTTCGAGCTGGGTCAGATTGACGATCTCCACAATGCGACCGTCCAGCGCCATGCGCTCGCCCGGCTGCGCCAGGCGTTGAGAAATCTGTCCAGCAATCGAGGCACGGATGATCGAATCGTCCATGGCCTTGCGCGCCACATCCAGCCCCGCCACCGCGGCCATGTGGGTGGCCTTGGCACCGTTCAGGCTGGACAAAGAAGTTTGCAGCGCGGTTTGTGAAATGAAGGCTTGGTCTACCAGCGACTTGTTGTTGTCGAACTGCTTCTGTGCGATCTCGACCTGCGCCTGCGCCGCATCGGCTTGCAGCTTGGCTTGGCGCTCGCGGGCCTGGTATTCGACGGGGTCGATGCGTGCGATCACCTGACCGGCCTTGACCATGTCGCCTTCGCGCACCACCAAGTCCATCAGCTCACCCACGACACGGGCCTTGATGACCGCCGTTTGGCTGGCCTTGAGCGTGCCCGAGATGGGCAGCCCGACCGTCATGTCCATCTTTTGCGCTGCGATGACTTCGCTGGCACTCAGCTCAATCACCGAGGCGCTGACCGCCGTTGCTGGCGCAGGAGCAGATGCCGCTTTGCGCTGGCTGGCCCAGCGTGCGCCGCCTGCGATCAAGACAGCTGCAGCCACGCCAGTGAGGATCCAGAGGGTAGAACGTTTCATGGTGATTCAGAGAGGGTTAGGCCACGCACCAGCAGCTGGGCGTGTTGTGAGATGAAGGCTTCGGGGTCGATCTGTGCCGTCTGGGGGCAGCAAGGCCCCATCGAGTGTTTCCACATGATCAAAAAGAGCAGCGGTGTGATGACCGAATGCACGGCCAGATCCAGGTCGATGGCGTGGAACTCTTGGCGGTCAATGCCCCGCTGCAGCACGGCGCGCACCATGGCGTGCCCGGGGGCAATGACTTCCTCTTGAAAGAAGCGCGCCAGATCGGGGAAGTTGTTGGCCTCGCTCATGATCAGCTTGGAAATGCCAGAGGCTTTGGTCGCACCATAGCGCCGCCACCATTCCAGCATCAGCAGCTTGAGCAACTCTCCTGAGCTGCCTTCATATCGGGCGATGATTTCGGCCCCTTCGTTTTGCTGCTTGATCAGGTTTTCGCGCACCACGGCCTTGAAGAGTTCGTCCTTCGTCGGGAAGTACAAAAACAAGGTGCCTTTGGACACGCCAGCACGCAGCGCCACTTCTTCGACGCGCGTGGCGGCAAAGCCTTTTTCGACGAACAAATCGAGCGCCGCCTCCAGCAGTTCGCCGGGGCGGGCCTCTTTGCGGCGTTCGCGTTTGTGGGGGAGGGTCAGGTTGGACAAGGCCGTCAACTGGTTAATGACTCGAAGGTTAGTAATGTAGGCGCTGACCTGCCACGCGTCAAGCCGGGGCGTGTGAAAGGACGGTAAAGAAAAAGGGGCCGAAGCCCCTTTTGAGTGGTGTAACCCACATACCCAACAGCAGCCCGGTGACCCTTATGGGCCAACAGAGAGGCTTGTGCTCAGTTCGAGAAGGCCGCAATCCCGGTGATGGCGCGGCCCAAAATCAAGGCGTGCACATCGTGGGTGCCTTCGTAGGTGTTGACCACCTCCAGATTCACCAGGTGGCGGGCCACGCCGTATTCGGCGCTGATGCCGTTGCCGCCCATCATGTCGCGCGCCAGGCGGGCGATGTCGAGCGCCTTGCCGCAGCTGTTGCGCTTGAGGATGGAGGTCAGGTCAACCGAGGCGGTGCCCTCGTCCTTCATGCGGCCCAGGCGCAGGCAGCCTTGCAGGCCCAGGCTGATTTCGGTCAGCATGTCGGCTAGCTTCTTCTGGATCAGCTGGTTGGCGGCCAAGGGGCGGCCAAACTGCTGGCGGTCCATCACATATTGGCGGGCGCGGAAGTAGCAGTCCTCGGCGGCACCCAATGCGCCCCAGGCGATGCCGTAGCGTGCGCTGTTGAGGCAAGTGAAGGGGCCTTTCAAGCCACGCACTTCGGGGAAGGCGTTTTCTTCAGGGCAGAACACTTCGTCCATGACGATCTCACCCGTGATCGAGGCGCGCAGGCCCACCTTGCCGTGCACCGCAGGGGCGGACAGGCCTTTCCAGCCTTTTTCGAGGATGAAGCCACGGATGGCACCTTCGTCGTCCTTGGCCCAGACCACGAACACGTCTGCGATCGGGCTGTTGGTGATCCACATCTTGGCGCCGCTCAAAGAGTAACCGCCGGGCACTTTCTTGGCGCGGGTGATCATGCTGCCGGGGTCGGAGCCGTGGTTGGGTTCGGTCAGGCCAAAGCAGCCGACCCACTCGCCACGCGCCAGCTTGGGCAGGTACTTTTGCTTTTGCGCTTCGCTGCCGAAGTCGTTGATCGGCACCATCACCAAGGACGACTGCACGCTCATCATGGAGCGGTAACCTGAGTCCACGCGCTCGACTTCGCGGGCCACCAGGCCGTAGCAGACGTAGTTGAGGCCCGCGCCGCCGTACTGCTCGGGGATGGTGGCGCCCAAGAGGCCCAGCTCGCCCATCTCGTTGAAGATCGAGCGGTCGGTGGTTTCATTCAGAAAAGCGTCCTTGACGCGGGGCAGCAAACGTTCTTGGCAATAGGCGCGGGCGGCTTCGCTGACTTGGCGCTCGTCGTCGGTCAGTTGGGCGCTGAGGTGAAAGGGGTCTTCCCAGTTGAAGGTGTTTTTGCTTGTGGCCATGAGGGTGTCTCCGTGAAAAAGTCTTGAGCCCGATTGTCAGGGTGGCATGAATAGCTGTCTAATATTGATTATGGATGCATCAATATAATTTTTTAATACATGGAATTCCGTCACCTGCGTTATTTTCTGGCCTTGGCCGAGGAGCTGCACTTTGGACGGGCGGCCCAGCGCCTGTCGATCTCGCAGCCGCCGCTGTCGCTCAACATCCAGCAGCTCGAAGCGTCTGTGGGCGCGCAGCTCTTCACCCGCAACAGCCGGGGCGTGCAGCTCACCGCCGCAGGCCAAGCCTTTGTGCCCGCCGCCCGCGCCCTGCTGGCGCAGGCGAGCGACGCCGCCCGCGAGGCCCGCGAGGTGGCCGAGGGGCAGTCGGGCGAGCTGCACATCGGTTTTGCCGGGACCATGCTGTACTGCGGTTTGCCGCAGCTGCTCAGCCGTTTTCAGGCCAGCCACCCGCGCTTGAAGCTGGTGTTGCTGGAGCTCAGCTCCAGTGAGCAGCTGTCCGAGCTGGTGCGCGACCGGCTGGACGTCGGTTTTGTCCACACGCCGCGCGTGCCGCCGGGCTTTGAGCAGGTGTTGGTGGTGAGTCAGCCGCTGGTGGCCTGCCTGCCGCTGGCGCACCCGCTGGCGCGTGCTGGGGTTGTCGGGTTGGACCAGTTGCGCGGCGAGGCGCTGGTGGTGGTTTCGCGCACGGTGTCGCCCGACTACCACGCCCGCATCCTGAGCGAGTGCGAGCAGGCGGGCTGGTTGCCCCCGGCGGTGCACGAGCTGCGCCACTGGCTGAGCGTGGTGTCGCTGGTGTCGCAGGGGCAGGGCGTGGCGCTGGTGCCGCAGGCCTTGCAGCAATCGGCCTTGGCCGGGGTGGCCTTTGTGCCGCTGGCCCAGGCCGATGTGCGCTACGACACGCGCTGCCTGTGGCGCAGCGGCCGCGACCAGGTGGCGCTCAAGGATTTCGTGCAAGCGGTCAGCGCCGATTTCGCCCCGGCCGGATAATCGCCAGCTCCACAACGCAAGGGAAATGACATGACCGAGACATTGGTGCTGGGGGGCGGCTGCTTTTGGTGCACCGAGGCGGTGTATGTGCAAGTGCGCGGTGTGCTGGATGTCGAGTCCGGCTACAGCAATGGCCATGCGCTGAACCCCACATACGAGCAGGTCTGCACGGGCACCACGGGCCACAACGAGGTGGTCAAGCTGCAATACGATCCGGCGCAAGTCAGCACCCGCGAGCTGCTCGAAATCTTCTTTGTCATCCACGACCCCACCACGCTGAACCGCCAAGGCCACGATGTGGGTACGCAGTACCGCAGTGGCATTTATTTCACCTCACCCGAGCAAGAGCAGGTGGCGCAGGCGCTGATCGCCGAGCTGAACGCGGCGCAGGCCTTTGGCCAGCCCATCGTGACCGAGGTGTTGCCGCTGGCCAACTACAGCGCAGCCGAGGACTACCACCAGGACTTTTTCGAGCGCAACCCGCACCAGGGCTACTGCCTGGCAGTGGCAGCGCCCAAGGTGGCCAAGTTCCGCAAGACTTTCGCGCGCCTGGTGCGTGCCTGATGCGGGATCGGGTTCTCCGTCGCATTTCGGTGCATCGGGTCACGGTCCTGCCATCGTTTTGATGTTCCAATGGCGTTGATGTCTTCCCCTCGTTCACTTGCCCCGACCGCACGCTGGCGTGCCGCATCGACCCTGTGGTTGGTTCTGGCCATGCTGTGGGCGCCCATCTGGGGACAGTGGCACGGCATCGCGCACCAGGTGCGGCAGGCGGTGGCCGCGCCCACACACGCGGCCACAGTCGCCGCGTCGGTGCTGGGCGACATGGACGAAGGCCACACACAAGGCTCGGCGCTGTGCCAGGTGCTGGACCACTTGGGGCACGCCCATGCCTTGAGCGCTTGGCCCTTGCAAGTCAGCCTCTTGCTGCTGCCAACACTTGTGCCAGTTGATGTGGCTTTCCCCGCTGTGGCTATCCAGCCCTGCCGGACACCACCCGCCCGCGCACCCCCGGCCTTGACCTGAAACACCGACCGTTGTCTGCACGACCCTGGCCAGTTGCCGGGACTTCAGACGTGTTCCTGTTTTTGGGGTCCCGACCATGCATTCCTTTTTCAAGTTGTCGCCGCTGGCCTGCGCTTGCGCCCTGTGCTCGGCCATGGCGCAAACCACGCCCGGCGAAATCATCATCACCGGCAATCCGCTGGGACGCGAACAAACCTCGGTGCCTGCCAGTGTGCTCGGGCGCAGCGATCTGATCGAGCGCGGGCAAAGCACGCTGGGCGAGACCCTGAGCGGCTTGCCCGGTGTGTCGAGCACCTACTTTGGTCCCAACGCCAGCCGCCCCATCATCCGGGGGCTGGACGGTGACCGCATCCGGGTGCTGAACAACAGCGCCTCCAGCGTGGACGTGTCGGCGCTGAGCTTTGACCACGCGGTGCCGCTCGACGTGCTGTCGACCGAGCGCATCGAGGTGCTGCGGGGCCCGGCGGCCCTGCAGTACGGCGGCAGTGCCGTGGGTGGCGTGGTCAATGTGATCGACAACCGCATCCCGCGCGAGCCTTTGTTGGGGCTGTCGGGTAAGGCGCAACTGCAGGGGGGCACGGGCAACCGTGAGCGCAGCGTGGCGGGATTGCTCGAGTTGGGCAACGAGCGCTGGGCCTGGCATGTGGACGGCTTTGACCGCCACACGGGCGATGTGCGTGTGCCACTGTCCCTGGCCTGCGACAAAACGGGCGAGACGCGTTACGCAGCGCGCATCTGCAACTCGGCCAGCCAGTCGCGCGGCGGCGCCGTGGGGGCCAGTACGTTCTGGGACCACGGTTATCTGGGGGCTTCGGTCAACACCCACCAAAGCGACTACGGCACCGTGGCCGAAGACCAGGTGACGATCGGCATGAAGACCACACGCTATGCGCTCGAAGTCCAGCAACGCCATTTGCCCGGTTGGTTCGAGAGTGTCAAAGGCCGCTTGAGCCACACCGACTACCGACACACCGAGTTCGACAACGGTGCCCCGGGCACCGTGTTCGCCAGCCGGGGGCAGGACCTGCGCGTGGAGGCGCGTCACCGCGCGCTGCTGGGTTGGCAGGGGGTGGTGGGAACGCAGCTGGAGTCGGGGCGCTTTTCAGCGGTGGGGGACGAGGCTTTTGCCCCGTTCAGCCAGACTCGCAGCCGGGCTTTGTTTGTGCACGAAGTCTTGCCCACCGCCTGGGGGCAGTTCAATGCCGGTGCGCGCTGGGAGTCGGTGCGCGTGGCGTCTTTGGGCAACCCGTCATTGGACCGTTTTGAAGTGGGCACGCGCGAGTTTGCGCCCTGGAGCCTCGCCGCTGGCGCGCTGGTGCAGCTCGCGCCCGCCTGGCGCATGACGGGCAACGCCGCGATGACGCAGCGTGCGCCCAAAGACTATGAACTCTTTGCCAACGGCCCGCACCTGGCCACGCACGCCTGGGAAATCGGGAGCAGCCAGCTGGGTCTGGAAAAATCCAAAAGTCTGGACGCGGGGTTGGCGTGGCAATCGGGTCCCCACCGCATGGGCATCACCGCCTTTGCCAGCGACTTTGACAACTTCATTGCCATGCTCGCCACGGGACAGGCACAGGATGGCCTGCCCGTGCAAACCTACCAAGGCGTCAAAGCCAGCGTTCGGGGGCTCGAAGCCAGCGGCCGCCAGCGCCTGTGGCAAGACACGTCCACGCTGGACTTGGACTGGCGCGCCGACAGCGTGCGCGCCCGCAACGTCAGCTTGGGAGAGCCCTTGCCCCGCATCGCGCCGCTGCGCCTGGGGGCCACGCTGGCCTACGCCCAAGGCCCTTGGAGCGTCAAGCTGGGTGCCGACTGGCACGCGGCACAAAACCGCGTGCCTGCAGACAATGTGGCCACGGCGGCCTACACCTTGGTCAACGCCAGCGTGTCTTATCGCCAGAAGCTGCCCGGACTGACGCTGGACTGGTTCGCCCGCATCGACAACCTCACCGACCAGCTGGCCTACAGTGCGACCTCGATTCTCACCAGCACCGCCTTTGGCAAGTCGCCTTTGCCTGGGCGCAGCTTCAAGCTGGGTGTGCAGGCCGGGTTTTGACCCCATTGACGGCCTGTACAGCAGGCTTTGTAAGTGGTTACCGAAGGCGGCCCGCGCGCGTGGCCCCGGATAATCAAGCGAATGAACCTTGACCACCCCGTTTTGTCCTCCCTGCTGCCGGTGGTGGTGCTGATCTTCATCGGCTATGTGGCTGGACGAGCGCGGCTGGTGCGGGGCGAGTCGGTGCGGGACCTGTCGAACCTGGTGTTCTTGGTGCTGACGCAGGCGCTGCTGTTTCGCACCATGGCCAGCTCGCATGTGGCGCAGCTCGACTTCCGCCCAGTAATGCAATACTTTTTGGTGGCCAGCGTGCTGTTCTTCACCATGCTGGCGGTGTACGGCGGCAACAGCCGGGCCTCGGTCATGGCGCTGGCGGGTATTTTCAGCAACACCTTGATGATCGGTGTGCCTTTGGTGGGCCTGGCCTACGGGCAAGCCGGGCAGGTGCTCTTGTTCACCTTGATCTCGCTGCATGCGCTCATTTTGCTCAGCATCGCCACGCTGGTGCTGGAGCTGCAGGTGGCACGCGAAGCCGCTGCGCAGTCGGGCGATGTGCGCTCGGTTTGGCGCACGGTGGGCTCTGCGGTGCGCAGCGCCATCATCCACCCCGTGCCGCTGCCCATCCTGTTGGGCATCGCCTATTCGTTCACCGGCTGGGGCTTGCACCCCGTGATCGACAAGCCCTTGCTGTTGTTGGGCAATGCCTTCGGGCCCGTGGCGCTGGTGCTGGTGGGCATCACTTTGTCGCAGACCGCCGTGGGCCAGCAATGGAAAACCGCGCTGCAGCTGTCGCTGGTCAAAACGGTGCTTCACCCGGCCCTGATGGCGGCCGTGGGCTGGCTGCTTGGCCTGCGCGGCCTGCAGCTGGGTGTGATGGTGTTGGCCGCTGCGTTGCCGATCGGCGCCAATGTGTTCCTGTTTTCGCAGCGATACCGCAAAGAGGAAGAGGCGATCACAGCCGCTGTGGGCGTGTCCACCGCCGTGGCCCTGTTCAGCATCACGGTGGTGTTGGCCTTGCTGCCCCTGCTGCCAGGCTGATGGCCCACTTGATCAGGGTGCCAGTCGTTCGCGCACCCATTGGCCGCCTTCAACACCATCGTTCAGGCGGTAGCGCAGGCGGTCGTGCAAACGGCTCTTGCGGCCTTGCCAAAACTGCCAGCTGTCAGGCACCAAGCGATAACCTCCCCAGTGCGGTGGGCGCGGGGGCTGCAGCAGGAACTGCGCCGCATATTTGGCGGCGTTGGTGACCAAAACGGTTCGACCGTCGATCACCTGGCTTTGAGGCGAAGCCCAGGCACCGATGCGCGAATCGAGCGGGCGGCTGTGGAAGTAGGCATCGCTCTCGGCATCTGAGACTTTTTCGACGCGCCCTTCGATGCGCACCACTCGTTCCAGCTCAACCCAATGAAACTGCAGCGCTGCAAACGGATTGCCCGCCAGCTCCTGGCCCTTGCGGCTGTCGTAGTTGGTGTACCAGACGATGCCACGCTCGTCATAGCCCTTGACCAGGACCACGCGGGTGCTGGGGCGCAGGTCGCTTGCCACCGTGGCCAAGGTCATGGCGTTGGGCTCGGGCACTTCGGACGCGATGGCTTCTTGCAGCCACTGGTCAAATTGCTTCAACGGGTCGGCGTGTGAGGCTTGCTCGTTGAGTTCGGCTTTTTCGTAGCTCTTGCGCAGGTCGGCGATGTTCATGGGGTGAGTATAGGCATGCCCTGTGTGTGTCAGACCGCTTGAGACAGGTGGGCTTGACGCGGGCAGGGGCTTGGCCGCTCTTGCGCGGTGGGCCGTTTTTCATTCGCTGTGGCGTAGCAAGGCGGCCAAGGCCCGGTCGTCGATGCCGTGGGCCAGCAAACTCGCATAGGTTTGCCTTGCGTAGTCGAGGGTGGTGCCAAAGCGGCCGCTGGCGTTTTGAAAGATCTGCCGATAGGTCTCGGCCGGCAAATGTCCCGTGAAACTGGGACTCGAACGAGGCAAGGTGAAAGCCAGCGCTTTGACGGGCCCCGTTGGCGTGTTGCAGGGCAACCAGGTGGGCGTGTAGACGTCCATCGGCATCTCTCTGGCCCACAGCCGGACCAGCACCTCATCGGCCTGTTGGCGGTCCACACGGTACGCCACACCCTGGCAACTGCCACCTGGCAGCAAGGCAAACACCAGTCCTGGGCATTCCGGGCTGCCGCGGTTGAGGCGGCTCCACATCTTGAGGGCGCGGTGCCAGCCCCAGACGCGCGTGATGTGCTGTTCCTGGGCTTCGAATTCGGGCCGCCACAGCAGCGAAGCGTAGCCAAAGACCCACAGGTCTTGGCCTGCTGTCTGTGCCCTGAAGCGCTCCAGCAATGCCCCCTGGTAGGCCGTGGTGACGTTTTCGGCCGCTGGCCTGCTTTGGCCATACCGAGCTGGTTCAGTCATGTGCAACGTGCCCTGATTTCAAAATTTTCACTATTTTCAGAGAAAAACCCTGTTGATGCGTCTACAGGGTGTGCAACCTCTTTTTCAGAACCTATTTTTACGGTTTATGGAGTCGCCAGAAGCTCGCTGGCGAGTTGTACCCAGTCTGTAACCGCTGTAGCGCAACAAAGCACGAGAACACGGTTACCATCGAGGATGTAATTTAGTTACCACGCCCGATCAGGCGCCAGGACATGACCCTTCATCCGACATTGGTGGCCGTCACCGCCCGCATCACCGAGCGCAGCCGCCCAACACGCCAGGCCTATTTGCAGCAGGTGGACGCAGCAGCAGGGCGCGACCCCGGAGCCCAACGCCTGGGCTGCGCCAACGTGGCCCACGCCTTTGCCGCCATGCCCGAAGGTGACAAAGGCCGCGCCACCGCCTTGGACAAAATCAAAGTGGTCGCCCCGCGTGCGCCCAACATGGCCATCGTCAACGCCTACAACGACTTGCTCTCGGCCCACGCGCCGCTGCAGCACTACCCCGACCTCATCAAAGACGAAGCCCGCCAACTGGGCGCCACCGCCCAAGTGGCCGGGGGCGTGCCCGCCATGTGCGACGGCGTGACCCAGGGCACGCCGGGCATGGAGCTGAGCCTGTTCAGCCGCGACGTGATCGCCATGGCCACAGCGGTGTCGCTCAGCCACGACGTGTTTGACGCGGCCCTGATGCTGGGCGTGTGCGACAAGATCGTGCCGGGCCTGCTCATTGGTGCTTTGCAGTTTGGCCATCTGCCCACAGTGTTTGTGCCTGCAGGCCCCATGACCAGCGGCCTGTCCAACAACGAAAAATCCAAGGTGCGCGAGCAAGCTGCGCAAGGTCTCGTCGGTCGCCCCGAACTGCTCGAAGCCGAATCGGCTGCCTACCACGGCGAAGGCACTTGCACCTTTTACGGCACGGCCAACAGCAACCAGATGCTGCTCGAAGCCATGGGCCTGCATGTGCCGGGCACCGCCTTCATCAACCCGGGCGAAGGCGTGCGCGCAGAACTCACCCGCGAATCCGCCCGCACCGTGCTGGCGCTGGTCAAGGATAAAAACTTCACGCCGATAGGCCGATTGGTCGACGAACGCTGCATCGTCAACGCCATGGCCGCCTTGTTGGCCACGGGCGGCTCGACCAACCATTTGATTCATTGGGTGGCGGTGGCGCGTGCAGCGGGCATCGTGATCGACTGGGACGACTTCTCTGCCTTGTCGGACGTGGTGCCACTGCTGACCCGCGTGTACCCCAACGGCAGCGCCGACGTGAACCAATTCCAGGCCGCTGGTGGCCCGGGCTATGTGATCCGCGAACTGCTCGATGCCGGTCTGATGCACGCCGATGTGCTGACGGTGCGCCCTGGCGGCCTGCGCGAATTCACCCGCATTCCATCCGCGCCAAATGGCCAGCTGGTTTGGCACGACGCAGGTGCCAGCAAAGACGACACCGTGGTGCGCCCCGCGACCAGCCCTTTCAGCGCCACGGGTGGCCTGAAACTCTTGCAAGGCAATTTGGGCCGCAGTGTGATCAAGATCTCGGCGGTGCCTGAGGCTTTGCATGTCATTGAGGCACCCGCCCGCGTGTTCGGTTCGCAAGACGAGTTGCACGCCGCGTTCAAGGCCGGTGAACTGGATCGAGACATCGTGTGTGTGGTGCGTTGGCAGGGCCCACAAGCCAACGGCATGCCCGAGCTGCACAAACTCACCCCGCCCATGGCCGTGCTGCAAGGCAAGGGCTTCAAGGTGGCGCTGGTCACCGATGGCCGCATGAGCGGTGCCTCGGGCAAAGTGCCTGCGGCCATCCACGTCTCGCCCGAAGCCGCAGCCGGTGGCCCGCTGGCCAAAGTGCAAGACGGTGACTTGATCCGCCTCGACGGCGTGGCGGGCACCCTGCAGGTGCTGGTGAGCGAGGCCGAATGGGCCGCCCGCCCATTGGCCCAGATGCCCGCCGAGCTGCGCGCTGCCAACGGCGTGGGCATGGGCCGTGAACTGTTTGCCAACCTGCGCCGCAATGCGCTCAAAGCCGAAGAAGGAGCCTGCACATGGCTGTGAATTTGACCTCCCTGCAAGTGATGCAGGACGCCCCCGTGATCCCCGTGATCGTGCTGAACGATGTGGCCCACGCCGTGCCCATGGCCCGCGCCTTGCTGGCCGGTGGCATCCGCATGCTCGAGATCACGCTGCGCACCCCGCAGGCCCTGGCCTGCATGGAAGCGATTGCCAACGAAGTCGAAGGCGCGGTGGTGGGTGCCGGCACCGTGCGCAGCCCCGCCGATGCGGCTGCGGCCGTCAAGGCCGGT
>CANBTZ010000058.1 GCA_947372495.1 Comamonadaceae bacterium
TTCAGAGGCGCAAGACCTGCAGTCGCTGCAAGACGCCAGCGATGCACTGGTCGAGGCCTTGGCCGATGCGCGCTCGCAACCCTTGGACGACATCGCCTTGCAAAAGGTAGTTCAGCAACACGAGGCGCTGATGCTTTGCATCGACCGCGTCATGCTCACCGCACCTGACACGGTCAAGCCGCACCTGCTGTCTGCACAAAACAAGATTGTTCAGAGCCTGCCCGTGGCACTGACCCCCTACCATCTGGCCTGCGGTGCTTACAACGAAGCCATTGGGCAAAGTCCGGCAAGCTGGTTGGCCCGCCGATTGGGCTTGCGATCGGCATCGCGTTTGCGCTTCACGGACCGCACCGTGTCGGAGGCCGCATGAACATCCCAGCCCACCACGCGCCGCCCCTGTGGCAGTTGCTGCAAGCTTGTGCGCAGGCGGTGCAGTCGGTCCGCGCCGGTCGGTCGCTCACAGCCCAGCTCGAAGCGGTGCCCGCCGCCTTGCGACCGGGCACGCAAGCCTTGAGTTTTCAGGCCTTGCGCCAGCTCGGGCGTGCCACCGCACTGCGCGCGCAATTGGCCAAAAAACCACCGCCTGCTGCAGCCGATGCACTGCTGTGCACGGTGCTGGCCCTCGCCTGGGACGAGGCCAGCGCGCCTTACCCGGTGCACACCTTGGTGAACCAAGCGGTGGAGGCCGCCCGTCGCCAACGCCAAACGCAAGGGCAAGCCCCTTTCATCAACGCCTGTTTGCGCCGCTTTTTGCGCGAGCAGGAGGCCTTGGTGGCGCTCACGCAAGAACAGGTGACTGCACGCTGGAACCACCCCGCATGGTGGGTGGAGCGTTTGCAAGCTGACCACCCCGACCACTGGATGGATTTGCTCACGCAGGCCCAAACGCCTGCGCCCATGATCCTGCGCGTGAACCGCCGCATCACCTCGGTGGCCGAGGTGCAAGCCGAACTGGCAGTGTTGGGCGTGTCATCCACACCTGTTGGCGCCAGTGGCCTGCAGTTGCACAAGGCCTTGCCTGTGCAGCAGCTGCCCGGCTTCATGCAGGGCCATGTTTCGGTGCAAGACGCTGCCGCCCAAGTGGCCGCGCCTTTGCTGATGCAGGGGTTGGACCCGCTGCAGCCCTGGCGTGTGCTGGACGCCTGCGCCGCGCCTGGCGGCAAGACTGGTCATTTGCTCGAAATGAGCCCCAATGCGCAGGTGTTGGCGCTGGACGTGGATGCCCATCGCTGCCAACGCATCCACCAAAACCTGGAGCGGCTGAAGGTGTCAGCCCAAGTGCGCGCCGCAGACGCAGCCCAACCGGCCCTGTGGTGGGATGGCCAGCTGTTCGACGCCATTTTGCTGGACGCCCCCTGTACCGCTTCGGGCATCGTCAGGCGCCACCCCGATGTGCGCTGGCTCAGGCGCCCCGAAGACAGTGCACAGCTGGCCAAAACCCAGTCCCAGCTGCTCAAAGTGCTGTGGCCCTTGCTCAAGCCGGGCGGTCGCCTGCTTTACTGCACCTGTTCGCTGTTCAAGGCCGAAGGCGATGCGGTCGTTGATTCGTTTCTTCAGCGCAACACCGATGCCCTAATCTGCCCCTCTCCCAGGCATTTGGTCCCCGGTGTCACGCCTGTGGGCTTGCCTGTCGGAGACAATGCACTGGGTGAGCACGATGGTTTTTATTACGCACTTTTGGAAAAACGCCAGGCAGCGGCTTGAGCGCAGCGCATGGCTTGCGGCCGCGCTGCTGGTGTGCGTGGCCACAGCTGCCATCGCGTCGAGCGTTGAGCTGGCCGAAATGCGCACCGAGCGCTCGGACGGCGCGCTGGTGCTGCACACCACCCTCAAACTCGAACTGGGCCCCGCTGTGGAGGAGGCCTTGGACAAAGGCGTGCCGGTTTACTTTGTGGCCGAAGCCGAGGTGCTGCGCGACCGCTGGTATTGGTACGACCGCAAGGTTGCCAGCGTCACCCGTTACTACCGACTGGTCTACCAACCGCTCACCCGCCGTTGGCGTCTGAATGTCTCGGGCGAGCCCCTGTCTGCGACGGGTCTGGGGGGCAGCATTGCGCAAAGTTTTGACAACTTGCCCGAAGCGCTCAGCATGATCCGCCGCCAATCGGGCTGGAAGCTGGCCGAGCTGTCAGAGCTGGAGCCTGACACCCGCCACAACCTGAATTACCGGTTCCGATTGGACGTGTCGCAATTGCCCAGGCCCTTTCAGATCGCAGCGGGCAGCCAGACTGACTGGAGCTTGAGCTTGAGTCGAAACCTGCGCATCAACCCCGAGCCGGGCCGTTGACATGACCGGCTTGCCGCCCGAGCGCAGTCGCCAACTGCCCCCCTTGATTTCTCGTGCCAGCCGCTGGCTGGTCGGGGGCGGTATCGGTTTTCTGCTCATCATTGGTCTGGGTTTGCTGGTGTTGCTGACACAGGCCACCAGCAACCGGGCGGGCTACAACCAGAACTACGAATGGCTGCTCATCGTCAATGCGGTGGTCGCAGCCAGCCTGCTGGCCACCATCGTCTGGGGCATGGTGCGCCTCTTGCGCCGATGGCGCAAGGGCCAGTTCGGTTCGCGTCTCTTGGTCAAGTTGGCGGCTATTTTTGCCTTGGTCGGCGTGGTGCCCGGGGTGCTGATTTACGTGGTGTCCTACCAATTCGTCTCCCGCTCGATCGAGAGCTGGTTTGACGTCAAAGTGGAAGGTGCCTTGGCCGCAGGCCTGAGCCTGGGCCGTGCGACGCTCGACACCATGAGCCACGAGCTCAACCAAAAAACCCGTGTGGCCAGTGCCTCCTTGACCGACGTGTCGGATGCCGGCGCGGGCATCATGCTGGAGCGGCTGCGCGAGCAACTGGGTGCCACCGACGTGGTGCTGTGGACGGCCAATGGCCGCATGCTGGCCAGCGCAGGCGCATCCCGCTTTCAGCTGCGGCCAGAACGTCCGGGTGCCGCCCAGTTGCGTGAGGCCCGACTCAAAGGCAGTGTCGACTGGATTGAGGGTTTGGACGACAACAATGCGGCGGGAGACAAGGCCCGCATCAAGGTGCTGGCCAGCGTGCCGCAGATGAGCTTGGCCCTGAACGATGAACCCCGCCTGCTGCAAGTGACACAAGACCTGTCGCCGACACTGGTGACCAACGCCTTGGAGCTGCAAACCGTCAACCAGGAATACCAAGAGCGCGCATTGGCTCGCGAGGGCTTGCGCCGCATGTACATCGGCACGCTGACCTTGAGCCTGTTCATGGCGGTGCTGGCGGCCATTTTGTTGGCGGTCTTGTTGGGCAACCAGTTGGCTCGCCCTTTGCTCTTGCTGGCGCACGGCATGCGTCAGGTGGCGGCTGGCGACTTGAGCCCCAAGCTGGCCTTGCAGGGCAAGGACGAGCTGGGGGGGCTCACGCGCTCATTTGCGGACATGACGCAACAGTTGTCGGACGCCCGCTCCGCGGTGGAGCGAAGCTTGCTTCAACTCGATGCCGCCCGTGGCAATTTGCAAACGATTTTGGACAACCTCACGGCGGGGGTCATGGTGCTCGACGCGCAAGGCACGATCGAGTCGGCCAACCCAGGCGCGACACGCATTTTGCGGGTGCCCGTGGCGGTGTTTGAAAAGCAACCCTTGCTCAAACTGCCGGGGCTGCATGAGTTCGCCGCAGGTGTTCAGGAGCAATTCCAGCATTTGGGCGCTGACCCGGACACGCATGAACTCGACCATTGGCAAAAGTCGTTTGAAATCCACGCCACAGGCCAGGGGCTCACGCAAACTGGCGTGACGCTGCTGGCGCGCGGCGCAGCCTTGCCTGACGGCATGCGTTTGCTGGTGTTCGATGACATCTCCGAGATCGTCTCGGCCGAACGTGCGCAGGCCTGGGGTGAAGTCGCGCGCCGACTCGCCCATGAAATCAAGAACCCCTTGACGCCGATCCAACTGTCTGCCGAACGGCTGGAGCGCAAGTTGACGGGCAAGCTCGAGGCTGCAGACGAAGTCGTGCTGGGCAAGTCGGTGAAAACCATCGTCGACCAAGTCGATGCCATGAAGCGGCTGGTGAACGAATTCCGTGACTATGCACGCCTGCCCACGGCCGAGCTGCGTGCGCTGGACCTCAATGCGCTGATCCAGGATGTGCTGGCGCTGTATGCCAGTGACCCTGACGAATACGCAGCCCGCATCCCGGTCAACAAGCTGCTCGACCCCGCCTGCCCGCCCATCATGGGCGACGCGCAGCAGCTGCGCCAAGTGGTGCACAACCTGCTGCAAAACGCCCAAGACGCTTGCGAGACCGGGCAAGGCCATGGCCAACAGCCTGAGGTGACGATCCGCACCGAGTGGAGCCCCGTGCGCAAGCGGGTTCGCCTGAGTGTGAGTGACACTGGCCCGGGTTTTGAGAGCCACATCCTGCAGCGGGCCTTCGAGCCCTATGTGACCACCAAAAGCAAAGGCACAGGCCTGGGGCTGGCGGTGGTCAAGAAAATCGCGGACGAACATGGTGCCCGAGTGGACTTGTCGAACGTCCAGCAAGACGGCGAAACGCTGGGTGCGCAAGTGTCGCTATCATTCACGGTGTAGAAAATCAGGTGCCCGATTCGGCACACTGACGAGACATCCAACAAGACAGGCAATATGGCGAATATTTTGGTGGTCGATGACGAGCTGGGCATCCGGGACCTGCTCTCTGAAATCCTCTTTGATGAAGGGCACCAGGTCGAGCTCGCCGAAAACGCGGCGCAAGCCCGCGATGCCCGTCAGCGCATGCGGCCCGACCTTGTGTTGCTCGACATTTGGATGCCCGACACCGACGGTGTCAGCCTGCTCAAAGAGTGGGCCGCCACCGGACAACTCACGATGCCTGTGATCATGATGAGTGGCCACGCCACCATCGACACGGCGGTGGAAGCGGTTCGCATCGGAGCGCAAGCGTTTCTTGAAAAACCGATCACTTTGCAAAAGCTTCTCAAAGCGGTAGAGCAAGGGCTGGCACGCGAGCCAGTCAAGCCCGTGTCGGTGATGCCGCACCCTGCAGCGCATGCCTTTGCGCCAGCGGTCCAGGCCAGCGAGCCCGCAGCAGCAGCGCCGCTTGTGGAGCAAAGCTTTGATCTGGACAGACCCTTGCGCGAGGCGCGTGACGCCTTTGAAAAGGCCTATTTCGAGTTTCACCTGGCCAAGGAAGGCGGCTCCATGACCCGCGTGGCCGAAAAAACCGGCTTGGAGCGCACGCACTTGTACCGCAAGCTCAAGCAACTGGGGGTCGATTTGTCCCGCAGCAAACGCTTGGCCTGAGTTCAAGAAAAGGCTCTAAACGCTGCTATAATTTGAGCCATACCGGCCCGGTAGCTCAGTTGGTAGAGCAGCGGATTGAAAATCCGCGTGTCGATGGTTCGATTCCGTCCCAGGCCACCAGTTTGACACCGCAGTTTCGAAAGAGGCTGCGGTGTTTTGCTTTGCAGCTATGAAATCCCCCATCTCCATCGTTGACGTTGATCGCACTGACTCCTGGACCCGTTACAAGGCCGGGCTGTGCGACACCTGTGCGGCCAACTGCTGCACCATGCCCGTGGAGGTCAAGCTGGCCGATCTGGTGCGATTGCAGTTGGTGGACCCTTTTGAGGCAGAGCACGAAGCGCCCAAGCAGATCGCCAAGCGCCTGGCCAAGGCCGGGCTGATCGAGCACTTCAACTTCAAAAACAGCATCTTCTCGCTGGCACGCCGCGCCAGTGGCGACTGCCAGTTTCTCGATGCGGTCACGCGCCGCTGCACGGTGTACGAGTTGCGCCCCAACACCTGCCGTTTGCACCCGCAAGTGGGGCCACGGCCCGGGCATTGCCCCTACGGCCTGCTGCGCACCCGCAAGTAGTCGCCGTTCTTACCAGCGCACTTTGCCGCTGCCGATGTCCATCACCATGCGGGTGGACAGGTACAGGCGCGGCGCGATCGAGTCGATGAAGATGTATTCCTCGGTGTTGGCATGGGCACCGTAGCCGCGCAGGCCAAAACTTTCGAGTACACCGCCTTTGGGCTTCATGCCTGCAAATGCCGCATCGGTGCCGCCCCCTGTGGCGCGCTCGGCAATTTGGATCGTCTGGCCAATCTCTTGGTAAATCGCTTTGGCCTGTTGCGCCATGACGCGCGATGCATCGTTGGCCACAAAGGCCGGGCGGCTGCGGTAAAAATCAATGTCCACTTGGGTGTCGGGAATCAATTTGTCCTTGATGGACTCACGCAGTGCGGACTCCATGATGTCCATGTCCTGATTAGTGAGTGAGCGCACATCGGCAATCGCCTCGGCCGCAGCCGGGATCACGTTGCGCACATCGCCACCGCGTGCCACGGTCCAGTTGATGTGCAGGCCCTTGGACTTGTCACCGAACTGCCGTGACTTGAGCATCTGGTGAGACATTTCATAGATGGCGTTGCGACCCGCATCGGGGTTAGCGCCCGCGTGCGAAGCCTTGCCCGTCACCTTCATCTCTACGATCGCGATGCTGCTGGTGGCCAGGCGCACCATGTCTTTTTCAAAGCCGCCGCCTTCATAGGACAGCACGGCGTCGTATTCACCGCCCAGCTTGACGAGCAAATTGCTGGAACCGGCGGAGCCGATTTCTTCGTCGCCATTGATGGCCACAGCGAGTTCTGCGTAGTCGTCGTAGCCCATGTCTTTGAGCATTTGGACCGTGTGCAGGATCACGGCCACACCCGCTTTGTCGTCTGAAATGGCCAAGCCGTAGGCCTTTTTGCCGTCAACGCGAAAAGGTTGCTTGGCCGCCATGCCCTTGAGGTACACGGTGTCCATGTGGGCGATCAGCAGGACTTTTTTCTGTCCTTTGCCCTTTTGGGTGGCGTACACCACTGAGCCCAGCTTGGCCCCTTTGAGCTGCGGGTGCGAGGCTGGCGCTTGGGTCGGGATGGTCTGGACCGTCATGCCCATCTGCTGCAGCCGCGAGGCAATCAAGGCGGCAATTTTCTCCAGCCCTTCGAGGTCCCGGCTGCCCGATTCAATGGACACAAGTTCTTTGAGCGTGCCCAGCAGGGGTTGCGTCTGGGTCTTGGCGAGGTCGTGCACTTGGGCTGGGGTTTGCGCCGCCGCCCAAGGCGCAGATACCGCCATGAGCAGAGACAACGCAGCCAGACGCAGGCGAGGCCGTGGGAGCAGGGGGGCGGTAGGCAAAGTCAAAGCCATCTCCTTGGGTGATGAATCAGTTCGAGACGTCGTGCAGCACAGCACCGTCGTCGTGCAGGGCGCCGCTGCGCTGCAGCTCGGCCAGCATCATGTCCAGCCAGGTGGCGCGGTCCACGCCTTGGCCGTAGCGTTCGTGCAGCGCGTGCATGTAGGGCACCGCGAGCGCCCAGGACTTGAAGTCGGTTTTGGCCACGCTGCCGTATTCCAGCAGTTTGAATTTCAGCAGCACTTTGGCGCCATAGCGGCCATGTTTTTCAGGTGTTTTGGCGAAGGCCTCGAGTTTTTGCCGTGCAAACGCCAGCGCTTGGGCCACGCCCGCAAACGGCGCGCCATGTCCGGGAATCACCATCGCCGGGTTGAGGCGTTCGATCAGGTCCAAGCTGTCGGCCACTTCGTCAAAAGCGGCAATGCCTTCCAGTTCGGGGAACACCACGCCAAAACCGTTTTGCCACAAGGCGTCGGCAGAAATCAGCAGGCGGTGCTCGGGTGCGAACAGGATCACCGAATGCGGGTCATGTCCGGGCGCGGCATGGACTTGCCACTCGGTGTTGGCCCAGCGGTGCACGGCACCGGGCTGAAGCAAGCCCGTGAACTGAAAGGGTGGGCACTTCTGCCCGGTCGGCTCGTAGCTGAGCGCATCACCGCGCCAGGCTTGCACGTTGTCGGCCATGCCCGGAGGGATCAGGGTTTGCAACGCCGGGTAATGCTGCTGCAGGGCCGCATTGCCCCCGCAATGGTCGCTGTGCAGGTGGGTGTTGACCAGCCTGTCGAGCGGGCGTGTGCCCAGCACTTGCTCGAGCAGGGCCAGCGTTTGGTCGCTGTGCGTCACATACCCGCTGTCGACCAGCGTGGTGCTGTCGGCGTCGGTCAGCAGGATGTTGTTGGACGACAGCCACCCGCGCTCAAAAACCTGAACGCCCGGTGGCAGCAATGTCACGACTGGCATGCGGCTTACTTGCCGCTGCGCAGCTCGCGGCGCAGGATCTTGCCCACGTTGGTCTTGGGCAATTCGTCGCGGAACTCGATGTATTTGGGGCGCTTGTAGCCGGTGAGGTTGTCCTGGCAGAAACGGGCCACGGCTTCTTCGGTCAAGAGCGGATCGTTGCGCACCACGAACACCTTGATGGCTTCGCCCTGCATGCTGTCGGTCACGCCCACGGCCGCACACTCCACCACGCCCGGGCAGGTCGAGATGACATTCTCCAGCTCGTTGGGGAAGACGTTGAAGCCGCTGACGATGATCATGTCCTTCTTGCGGTCCACGATGCGGGTGAAACCCTGCTCGTCCATGATGCCGATGTCGCCCGTGCGCATGAAGCCGTCGGCCGTGAAGGTCTTGGCGTTTTCTTCAGGCTGGTTGTAGTAGCCCGGCATGATGTTGGGGCCCTTGATGCAGATCTCGCCCGATGCGCCCTGGGGCAGGCTGTTGCCGTCGTCGTCTTTGATGGCGATGTCGATGCTGGGCAGCGGCAAGCCAATCGTGCCGCTGAAATGCGTTTGCGTCACCGGGTTGTTGGTGCCGATGGCGCAGGTCTCGCTCATGCCCCAGCCTTCGATCATGGCGCTGCCCGTGGCCGCTTGCCAGTTGCGTGCGGTGCCTTCGGATGCGGCCATGCCGCCTGCCTGGGTCAGGCACAGCGAAGAAAAGTCCAGCGTCTTGAACATCGGGTGCTGCATCAGCGCATTGAACAGGGTGTTCACGCCTGGGAAGATGTGGAAGGGGCGTTGCTTGAGCACTTCGATGAACTTGCCAAAGTCGCGAGGGTTGGGGATCAGCGTCAGGTGCGAGCCCTGACGGATGGCCAAAAACGCCAGCGTCAGCGCGAAGATGTGGTACAGCGGCAGCGCGGCAATCGAGTTGACCTTGCGCAGGTCGCCGACCTTGGCCATGGCCGGGTTGAACCAGGCTTCGGCCTGCAAGATGGCGGCCACGATGTTGCGGTGCGTGAGCACAGCGCCTTTGGACAAGCCTGTGGTGCCGCCCGTGTATTGCAAAAAGGCGATGCTGTCCAGATTCTGAGCGCTCGGCTTGAGGCTCAGGTTTCGGCCTTGTGCAATGGCCTTTTTGAACGAAGTCACGGTGCGGCCATTGTCCAGGGGCAGCTCAAACTCGGGCACCATCTTGGCCAGGTGCCGGACCGCAAACGTCATCCAGCGGCCATGCCAAGTGCCCAGCAGGTCGCCAATCGAAGCGACCACCATGTGTTGAATCTGGGTTTTCCCGATCACCTCTTGCAAGGTGGCGGCGAAGTTCTCCAGGATCACGATCGTGGTGGCACCGGAGTCGCGCAGTTGGTGCTCCAGCTCACGCGCTGTGTAGAGCGGGTTGACGTTCACGCAGGTGTAGCCTGCCCGCAAAATGGCGGCCATCGTGACCGAAAACTGGGGCAAGTTGGGCAGCATGATGGCCACGCGGCTGCCTGCGGGCAGGCCTTTGCTTTGCAGCCAGGCGCCCAGGGCGCTCGAGAGCTGGTCCAGTTCGCGGTAGCTCATCCAGCGGTTCATGCACACCGAATAAGGGCTGTCGCCGTGCTCGCGGAAGGCTTTTTCCAGCAAATCGGTCAGCGAGCTGTATTGCTCGGGGTGGATGTCGTGGGGAACGCCAGCAGGGTAATTTTTGAGCCAGATTTTTTCCATGTTTTCACTCCGTAATCCTTGCATTGTGGCGACGATCGGCCATGATGATCAGAGGGCACACCCTTAAGAAATGGGCCATTTCGTCTCGAAGGCGACAATTTTTTTCAGGTATGGCGTGATGCTTGGAATGTCGGCAAAATCAGGGAAAACCCTCGAATGCAATGACCACCAAACAAAACCCCACCGCCGGATTGTTGTCGCGCCTTTGGAGGCGCCTGTTTTCGGGTGCCGACGCTGCGCAGCCCAAGGGGCTGTCCCGGGCGTTCGGGTGGGTGCCGATCCGGCCGCTGTCGCCGCGCCACAAACCCCGCATCTGGGCGCACTTGGTGGCCTTGTCCGACGGTGACCGCTACCTGCGCTTCGGTTACCCCGCCACCAACGAGCACATCCAGCGGTACGTGGACGGCTTGAATTTCGAGCGGGACGAGATTTTTGGGGTGTTCAATCGGCGCTTGCAACTGGTGGCCGTGGCGCACCTGGCTTTTTCGGTCGACCCCCAATGGTCCACCTGCGCCGAGTTCGGTGTCTCGGTTGCCGCCAACCAGCGTGGGCGAGGGCGCGGCGCCAGGCTGTTTGACCGTGCGGTCATGCACGCCCGCAACCAAGGCGTGAGCATGATGTTCATCCACGCACTGAGCGAAAACGTGGCCATGCTCAAAATCGCCCGACATGCCGGGGCCCGCGTGGAGCGCGATGGCAGCGAAAGCGAAGCCTACTTGAGCCTGCCGCAAGCCACGCTCGACTCCCAGCTCAGTGGCGTGATGCAAGACCAGATGGCGCAGATCGACTACCAAGTGAAGATCCAGGCCAAGCAGTTTCGCGAGTGGCTGGGCCTCATGCAAGAAGTGCGCGAAGGCGTGCGCGAAGCGCGCCACCACAACGACCCGCCCGCCCAGCCCTGAGCGGCACAGTGGCATGCTTCAACGGCGCTGTCACATGAATCCGCTATCCTAGAGCCTCACCCACAACAGCAAGTCCTGCTCCAGCACTGTGTCAGACCCTCACCCTGCGCGTTCGGTTGAACGCGAAGACAAACGCGGCTTTTTGCAAAAGCTGGCGGAATTCATCCATCCTGGCCCGGACTCCACCGACGAGTTGATCGAGACTTTGGCCGAAGCCGAAGACAACCACATCATCAACAACGAAAGCCGGTTGATGCTCGAAGGCGTGATCCGCATGGCGGAGATGACCGCAGGCGACGTGATGGTGGCCGCTCCCCGCATGGACTTGCTGAGCATCGACGCACCGTTTGACGAACTGCTGCACCAGGTGATCGAGACCGCCCATTCGCGGTTTCCGGTCTACGAGGACGAGCGCGAAAACATCATCGGCATCTTGCTGGCCAAAGATCTGCTCAAGCTGCAGCGTGCGCCAGAGCTCAACATCCGTGCCTTGTTGCGCCCGGCGGTGTTCGTGCCCGAGAGCAAGGGCTTGAACGACCTGCTGCGCCAGTTTCGCGACAACCGCAACCACCTGGCCATCGTCATTGACGAGTTCGGCCGCACGGCGGGCCTCATCACCATCGAGGACGTGCTCGAGCAGATCGTGGGCGAGATCGAAGACGAATTCGACATCGCCGACGATGAGGGCGATATTTTTGGGTTGCCCGACCGCACTTTCCGCGTGAGTGGCGACACCTCGCTCGAGCGCGTGAGCGAGGCGTTTGGCGTGAACCTGCAGGCGGCCCGAGATGACGATGAAGGCCCCAGCTTTGACACCATCGGGGGCCTGATTGCCCATGAGATGGGGCATGTGCCCAAACGGGGCGAGAAATTCGTTTTTGCCGGCTTGCTGTTTGTGGTGCTCCACACCCGGGGCGGCGCGGTGCGCTGGTTCAAGGTGGCCGTGGCCGACGTTGCGCCCAAGGCATGAACCTGCTCACCCGAGACCGCATGGGCCGGGGCGTTTGGATGGCCTTGTTGGCGGGCTTTTTGCAGGCCGCATCGATGGCTTGGCCCACGTCCGGGCAAGCCTGGGGCAGCCTGCAAATTTTCAGTCTTTTCATTTTGAGCCTGGGGCTCGTGCGCTGCGCCCGTGAGCCCGGCTCTGCACGCATGTGTGCGCAATGGGCAGCCTGGCAGGCCGCGGCCTTTGCCACGGCGTGGTTGGTGGGCAGTTTTTGGTGGCTCTACGTCTCCATGCACGATGTGGGCGGCTTGCCTGCGCCTTTGGCGGCATTGGCTGTGCTGGCGCTGGCAGCGGCCCTGGGCTTGTACTACGCGGGTGCCGCGGCCCTGTGGGTCACGCTGGTTCGCCGCAATGGCTGGCTGGCTTGCCCCGTGCGCGCCAGCGTGCTGTTTGCCGCACTGTGGACCCTGGCCGAGCTGATGCGGGGGCGCTGGTTCACGGGCTTTCCCTGGGGGGCAGGGGGCTACGCCCATGTGGACAGCCACCTGGCGGCGCTGGCGCCTTGGCTCGGGGTGTACGGCGTGGGGGCTGTGGCCGCAGGACTGGCGATGCGTTTGGCCATGGGCGGCTGTCGTTGGAAGCCGTGGCGCGATGCGGCGCTGGTGCTGGCCGTGTGCGCGGGGCTCAAGGCTTGGGGCCCGACATTCACGGCATCTGCGGGCGTGGGCCAAGTGGAGTTGCTGCAGGCCAGCATTGCTCAAACCGAAAAATTCGATGTGTTCAGCGGCGTGCGCGATGCCCTGACTTGGTACGACCAGCGTTTGCGCCAAAGCACGCAGCCCTTGGTGGTGGCCCCCGAAACGGCCATCCCGCTGCTGCCTCGCCACCTGCCCGAAGGCTATTGGCGCGAACTGCAAGCCTCGTTTGCGGATCGCCAGGATCGACTGGCGCTGGTGGGCG
>CANBTZ010000059.1 GCA_947372495.1 Comamonadaceae bacterium
TTTCATGGGAAATCTCTTTGGAGGTGTTCAGCGCATGCGGCGCAAGGTGTCGTCTTTGAGCACAAAGTGGTGCCACAGGGCGGCGAGCACATGGCCCGCCAGAGTCAGCATCAGCAGCCAATTCAGGGCTTCGTGCACCTCCTTGAGCAAGTCCCCCAAAGCCTTGTCTTTGCCAATCAAATCGGGAATGGGCAGCACGCCAAACCACACGGTCTGAAAGCCTTTGGCCGAGCTCATGAGCCAGCCACTCAGCGGGATCACGACCATCAAGCCATAGAGCGCCACATGCCCGACGTGCGCCGCCAAGCGCATGAGGGGTGACATGCCTTCGGGCAGTGCAGGCGGGCGGTGCGTGACGCGCCAAGCCAGGCGCAACCACACCAACACAAACGCGGTGACACCCGCCCACTTGTGCCAAGAATAGAGTTCCAGCTTTTGCGGCGACAGCGGCAAATCGGCCATGTACAGGCCGATCGACAGCAGACCGAGGATCAGCAGCGCCATCAGCCAATGCAGGCCTTTGGCAACGGGGGTGTAGGTGACAGCGTTCAATTTTTTTCTCCCTGATATCAATGGAATGTATAGCCGTCCATGGCGATGACGTGGTCGTAAATGCCTCGGTAAAAGGCTTCGGGTTGTGCGTCGGCGCCAGCCGCACCCAGTGCGGTAAAGAGCGGCAGCAAGTGCTCGTCGCGCGGGTGTGCACGGGTGCCCGCAGCCTGAGTCTGCCGGTAGTTCAGCAGCGCGTCGGTGTGGCGGCCGACCATCTGGGTGTGGACCCAGTCGGCGAACTGCTGCACATAGTCGGGCGTGGGCTGGCCCGTCATGCTCACGAGCTGCCAGTCGCGCAGGTTGTGCGTGATGTTGCCCGAGGCCACGATCAAAAAGCCCTGCTGGGCCAGCGGTGCCAGCGCCTGGCCCACGCGGTAAGCGTGCTCTGGGCCGCCGTGGTGCTGCACCGACAGGGGCACCACGGGCACATCGGCGTCGGGGAACATCTGGCGCAGCGGCACCCAAGCGCCATGGTCCAGGCCCCGCGTGGCGTCGGTGGCCACGGGCAAGCCCGCGGCCTGTAGGGCGGCCACGACCTGCTGGGCCGCTTCAGGGCAACCGGTGGCGGGGTACTGAATTTCAAACAGGCGCGGGTCAAAGCCGCCAAAGTCGTGGAGGGTGTCCAAGCGGGTCGCGGTGCCCACGGTCGGCACCGCGGTTTCCCAGTGGGGGCTCACCACCACGATGGCGCGCGGCGTGCCCATACTGGCCACCACGTCGCTCATGGCGCTGCCTGCCGCGCCGGGTTGCAGCGCAAACATCGGCGAGCCATGGGGCACAAAAAGGACGGCGCGGTTCGTGTTCATGGACCGAACTGTAGGGTGCCTGACCTCATAGAAAAACCACCCAATCGAAACATCTTTGTTGCATAATTTGCAACAATGGACAAACTCGATGCGATGCAAACCTTTGTGCGGGTGGCCGAAGCCGGCAGCTTCATTGCCGTGGCCAACCAGTTGCAAGTGGCTCGCTCGGTGGTGACGCGGCAGGTTGCGGCGCTTGAAAAACACCTGGGCACCAAGCTGATCACCCGCAGCACGCGCAGCCTCACGCTCACGGCGGCGGGCTCGGCTTACCTCGAAAAATGCCGCGTGATCTTGAACATGGTGGACGCGGCCGAATCGAGCCTGGCCGAAGAAAAGGCGGTGCCGCGCGGCCGCATCCGGCTGGGCCTGCCGCTGTCTTATGGTCTGCAAGAGCTGATGCCCGCCTTGCTCGACTTTGCGCGTGACCAGCCCTTCATCGAGCTCATCATGGACCTGTCGGACCAGCGCGCCAACCTGATCGAGGAAGGGCTGGACTTGTCGATCCGCATCACGGCCGATTTGCAACCCGGTGACATCGTGCGTCGTCTGGGGCAGTGCCATCTGCTGACACTGGCCTCGCCCGATTACCTCGCGCAGCACGGGGAGCCGCGCCACCCGAGTGACCTGCGCCACCACGAGTGCCTGATCTACGCGAGCGACAACACCACCGCGCAATGGACCTACCGCGAAGGCGAGCACACCTTGCAAGTGCCGGTGCGCGGACGCATCCTGGCCAACAACGGCGTGGCGCTGACCGAAGCGGCCGCACGCGGCATGGGCGTCACACGCCAACCGGATTTCATCGCTGCCAGCTACCTGGCACAAGGGCGGGTCAAAGCCGTGCTGCAAGACTTTGAGACACCGCCCCTGGGCATCTATGCGGTGCTGCCCAGCAACCGCTACATCCCGCACCGGGTGAGTGTGTTGATTGAGCATTTGGCGCTGGCACTCCAAACCGGGTGATGTGTGAGGCTTCACAATTCTTTGCCGAGCCGGCACGTCAGCAGCCAGGTCCGCCCCTTAAGCTGAAGGCCATGACCCCACTGATGTTGCCCCTCAAAAAACTGCCGCTGGCGGCCCTCTTGGTTTTACCGCTGTTGTGCGCAGCGCAAGCAAGGGCCACCGAACCATGGGGCGCGGCAGCAGCGGTGCCCGCCACGCCACCCACGCAGGCCAGCCCCATGCCAATGCGCAGCGCGGAGGCCCCAGAGCTGTTGCGCGACAAGCTCAAGATCACCCCTGCGCAGCAGCCCTTGTGGGACGTGTATGTGGCGCGGCTTGACGCCTACACGCAGCAGTTCTTTCGCGAACGGCCCGCGCTCGCGTCTGATGACGAAGCTGCGCCGCAACAGATCACCCGCTTGGTGATGAACCACCAAAACCGCTTGGCCGGGCTTGAAGACATCGAGCAAGCGGCCAAAGCCCTCTACAGCGCTCTGGACGCCGACCAAAAGAAAATGGCCAACCTGTGGTTGCTCGCCAGCATCCCGACGTTCACAGGGCCACCCGCTGGCGCTGCAAACAACAGCGAACGCCGACCCGACATGCGGCAGGGGGGCGACATGCGCCGCCGTGGCGGCGGGGGCATGGGCGGCATGGGATCAGGACGGTATTGAGCCGCCATGGAGCCACGCAACGGACGCCAAGGCCGTGCGCTGGCAGACCGTGGGTAAACTGCGGCTCAGCGCGCAGCCACCACGCCGTCCCGCAGCAAGCGTTGGATTTCTGACTTGAGCGCCTCCACCGAAATCGGTTTGGAAACATAGCCGTTCATGCCCGCGTCGAGGTAGCGCTCGCGATCGCCTTTGAGGGCGTTGGCTGTGACCGCGATGATCGGCGTCGGTCTGCGCGCCAATTGGCTCTCCATCTCGCGGATCGCCTGCGTCGCCTCGATGCCGCCCATCTCGGGCATCTGGATGTCCATCAACACCAAATCGAACGCACCGGCCTTGAAAGCTTCCACCGCTTCCAGGCCGTTGTTGGCCACCGTGACCTCGCAGCCCATGCGCGTGAGGATGATGGTGGCCAGCGTCTGGTTGATCGGCGTATCCTCCGCCAACAGCACGCGGGCGGACAAAGGGGACCACAGCTCCTGCGGTGGCCGCGCATCCTCGTTGGGCCGTTGCGCATGCGTGGTGGACCAGCGGTTGAGGATCGTCACCAGTTCATGCAGGTCAATCGGCTTGACCAGAAAACCCTGGATGTCATGCGACTGCAGCAACTCTTGCGGGGTTTGCTCGCTCAGCGCCCCCATCATGACTATGGTCATCTGCGCCGACGGGCGTGTTTTGCGCAACTCGGTGACCAAGGCATAGCCGTCAATGTCTGGCAGGCCCACGTCGATGAGGGCGTAATGCGCATCGAGCGTTTGCGGCGCGTGCAGGGCCTGGGCCGCGCTGTCGCACACCACCGCATGCAAGCCTGCAGAGGTCAGGTTGTTCGCCAAGATGCGCCTGCTGCTGGCGTTGTCGTCGACCACCAGCACCGTTTGTCCGGCCAGGTGGCTGCTGAGCTCGCCGCGCACCACAGGCACCGTGTTGGCATGCCCCAAGCGGGTGGTGAAGCTGAAGGTGCTGCCTTGCCCCAAATCACTTTTGACTGCGATCTGGCCTCCCATCATCTCGACCAGGCTGCGGCTGATGGCCAGACCCAAACCCGAGCCCCCAAAGCGGCGTGCGGTGCTCGAGTCGGCCTGCGTGAAGATGTCGAAAATGAGCGCCTGCTTGTCTTGCGAAATACCGATGCCGGTGTCTTTGATGTGGAACTGCAGCCAGACCCCATCGGCGTTCGGTGGCGTCTTCACGCGCTCGACCGTGAGGACGACTTCACCTTGGGCTGTGAACTTGATCGCGTTGCCCAGCAAATTGGTCAGCACCTGCTGCAAGCGCAAGGCATCGCCCACCACCAGCGCAGGCACATCGGCGGCGATGTCGCACACCAACTCCAGCTCTTTCTCGGCAGCCCTCAAGGACAAGGCGCGCGAAGATTGGCGCACCAGGCTGTGCACGGAGAACTCATGCGGATCGAGGTCAAGCTTGCGCGCTTCGATTTTGGAAAAATCCAGGATGTCGTTGATCACCGACAGCAAGGACTTGGCGGAAGTCTCCACCATCTCCAGGTAACTGCGCTGCTCATCGGTCGTGCGTGTTTGCAGGCACAACTCGGTCATGCCCAAAATGCCATTCATGGGCGTGCGGATTTCATGGCTCATGTTGGCCAGAAAGTTGCTCTTGGAATCGTTGGCCGCCTGCGCCTCATCGCGCGCCTGCGACAGCAGGCATTCGGCGCGCAGGCGCGCCGCCATGAATTCGTTGAAGGCCTGCACCACCGTGTGGATTTCCTGACTGCCCAATTCGGGAATGGGCGTCACCGACTTGCCGTCACGCATCCGTGCGGCAGTGTCGTGCATGGCCTGCGCCAACTGGCCCAAGGGCTTGACCAGTCGGGCCGCAAAAATCCACAACAAGGGAATCACCGCGCCGAGCAACAGCAAAGTCACCAGCAGCATGCGGTGGTAGAGGTAAGTGATGGGGGCAAACGCCTCCTCGGTGGGGATCACCGAGCCCACGATCCAGTCGGTGGCCTTGAGCTTTTTGAAGGTGAACAAGGCCTTGAGACCTCGGATGTTGTGGCCCTCTTGCGTGCCCTCAAAGCCTTTCATGGCTTCTTCAAAAGGCAAGTTCGTGCTGTTGGGTGGCACCGGTTTCAAGATCAATGAGGGGTCCGGGTGTGCGATGCGCACACGGTCTTGCGTGACCAGGTAGTAATAACCGGTGGCGCCATTTTTCTTGGTGGCAATGGTGCCGAGCAAATTGGGTTTGTTGAGGTTCAGCACCCCACCCACAATGCCCAGCAATCGGTTCTGGGCATCGAGTATCGGGGTGGCCACCACCACGATGGGCTGCTTGGTGGCCTTGCCCAAGATGGGCTTGGAGATGACGGTTTGGTGGGTTTTCACCACCTCCTGGATGTAATCGCGCTCCGACATGTCCAGCATGCGCCTGCCGGGCTTGACCGGCCAGTCCACCAGCAGCACGCCCTGGGCATTGAACACATACAGGTCATCGAACACCGTGAGCAAGGCGCTTTCGCGCTGCAAGGCGTTTTGCAGGGCTTGCGGGTCGTTCAACTGCTGCGCGGTGAAGTTGGGGGAGATGCTGGCGAGCATCTCTTTGCTCTCCTCCAGCTTTTCGTCGAGGTATTCGGCAAAGTCCGTCAGCTGCCTGAATTCATGCTTTTCAATCCGCTGAACGATGTCAGCGCGCAGCACATAAAACTGGATGCCGAGCTGCGCCAGCAAAAGCAGGATGCCCAGCGCAATGGCGCTCAAGGCCAATTGGAGCCTGATGCTGAAGTACTTCATGGATTAACGGAAGGTCACGCGGCCAAATCTGGAGGGGGTGAGGGGGTGGCGGCAAAAGACAGAGCAATGCCCTTGCACGCCGACCCGCATTATCGTTTAAAAGTGTTTTAATTGAATTAAGATTTAAACTTAAATAACTAAACAATGCGTACCCCCTGGGGTGCCTTCTCACAGCCACCTGCCCCGGCATGACTGCATCCACGACTGTGAAAACAACCCCGCTGCCCATGACGCCCACCCGAATGGCGTTGGTTTTCATGGCGTTGGCATTGGCGCATTTTTTCTCGACCCTCATCCGTGCGGTCACCGCCACACTGGCCCCCACCCTGAGTACCGAGCTGGGCTTGCATGCCCATGATCTGGGCTTGCTTGGCAGCGGCTACTTCTTCGGATTTGCCTTGATGCAAATCCCGCTGGGAACCTGGCTGGACAGGCACGGCCCGCGCACGGTGCTGCTCTTTTTGCTGACCCTGGCCGTGGTCGGGTGTGTGGGCTTTGCGTGGGCGGACGACTTCACCGGACTGCTGCTCTCCCGTGTGCTGTGCGGCGCAGGTGTCAGCGCTTGCCTGATGGGCGCCCTGACGGGTTTCCGCAACTGGTTTGACACCGACGTGCAACTGCGGGCCAACGCCTGGATGCTGATGATCGGCTCGGTGGGCATGCTGTTTGCCACCTTGCCAGTGCAGTGGCTGGTGAGCGCGTGGGGATGGCGTCAGCTGTTCATCGCCATCGCCGTCAGCCTGCTGCTGGTGATGGTCTGCATTTACCTTTGTCTGCCGACTTGGTCGGCTGCGCAAAAGCAAGTCACAACGCAGGCCGGCTATTCGAGCATCTGGAAAGACCGCAAATTCTGGCGTGTGGTGCCCTTGGGGTTCTTTGGTTTCGGCGGGCTCGTGGCAATCCAGACCCTGTGGGCATCGCCCTGGATGGTGCAAGTGGGCGGCTGGACACCTGCCGAATCAGCGGCTGGCCTGTTCAGCATCAACCTGACCATGCTGCTGAGTTTTTGGATCTGGGGCTGGATCACACCCGACCTGCACCGCCATGGCATCACGGTGGAGCGACTGATCACTTGGGGCGCACCCAGCAGCCACATCGCCATGGCCTGGCTGGTGCTTCAAGGCCCGGCAACACCCTCATGGATTCCCGTCATGCTGACCTTGTTTTGTGTCTGCAGCACCTTTGTCTCATTGACACAGTCCTTGGTCGGTTTGTCCTTCCCGCAGCATTTGGCGGGGCGGGCTTTGTCCTCGTACAACTTGGTCATTTTCACGGGCGTTTTCACCATCCAGGGGGCCATTGGATACAGCATCGACGGCCTCCAAAACCACGGCTTTTCGCTCGTCACCGCGTTCCAATGGACGTTCGGCATCTTGGGGCTTTTCTCACTGGCCGCGTGGTTGTTCTTTGTGCTCTTTGCACCGCATGCGCCCAAGCGAGCCAGCGCCCAAGTGAGCCAGTCTTAACGCCCCTGTGACGTCGCCCATCGACCGAAGCTGGCGCCACGCACCGATGCGGCAGAATGCTTTGCACTCACAGGAAACTCGACATGCCTTTGCACCCCTTTGCACTCACCCGCCGTGACTGGCTGACACACACCGCCGCAAGTAGCTTGGCCCTGAATGCGGCCTTAGCGCAAGCCCAAACCGCTTGGCCCAGCAAACCGCTGCGCCTGGTGGTGCCCTTTGCGCCCGGCGGCAGCTCTGAAATCGTGGCCCGCGCCGTGGCGGGCGAGATGGCCAAGAGCCTCGGCCAGAGCGTCTTCGTGGACAACAAGCCCGGCGCCGCTGGCAACATCGCCATGCAGGAGGTCGCCCATTCGAGTGACGAACACACGCTGATCCTGGGCCACATCGGCACCCTGGCAGTGAACCCCTACATCTTCCCCAAGCTGGCCTACGACGCCAACAAGGACTTTGTGCCGATCACGCTGCTGTCCAAAGTGCCCAGCCTGTACGTGGTGCACCCCGACTTGCCCGTGAAGAACCTCAAAGAGTTTGTCGCTTACGCCAAAGCACGGCCCGGGCAACTCAACTACGGCTCGGCGGGCAACGGCAGCGCAGGCCACCTGGCGTTCGAGTATTTGAAGATGGCGACCGAAACCTTCATGCTGCATGTGCCTTACCGCGGCACGGGCCCGATGCTGACCGACTTGATGGCCGGCCGCCTGCAAGCCGCTGCCGTGGGCGCGCCCGCCTTGCTGCCCTTCATCAAGGCCGGCAAGCTGCGCTGCATTGCCACGGGCACCAGCGCACGTTTACCGCAATTGCCCGATGTGCCCACCGTGGCCGAACAGGGTTACAAGGGCTTTGAGATGACGCAGTGGTACGGCTTGCTGGCCCCCAGCAGCTGGCCCAAGGCCCATCTTGAGCGGCTCGAAGCCGAAGCGGTCAAGGCCGCGCGCGGCAAGGCCATGGGCGACAAGCTCAGCCAGGACACGGCACTGGCCGTGGGCAACACACGGGCCGAATTCGAGGCCTTCATCAAACAAGAACAAGCGCGCTGGAAACCGGTGATTGCCCGCGCCAAAATCCAGCCCGAAGGCGTTTGAGCCCCTGCGCCCCGCAGCAGCAAGGGGGCGGCAGGTTCAGTCGCGGCGCATTTGCGAGACGTGCGCGCGGGCATTGGCT
This sequence comes from Comamonadaceae bacterium, assembly GCA_947372495.1. GTDB lineage: Bacteria > Pseudomonadota > Gammaproteobacteria > Burkholderiales > Burkholderiaceae_C > Limnohabitans_A. Next base: position 8,352 of record CANBTZ010000059.1, read on the forward strand.
TCGCGGGCAGCGGCTGCAACTTCTTTGGAGACGATGGTCTTGCCCACGGGAGCCAGCGCGATGCCCGCGAGCTTGAGGTGCTGGATGCCAAACGGGATGCCGATGATGGTGAAAAAGCACACCACGGCCGAGATGACGTGACCGATCGCCAGCCACACGCCGGCCAACACAAACCAGACGATGTTGCCCACCAGGCCCAACGCCCCGGTGCCCAGGTCTTCTTCGTGCGTCAACTCCTTGCGGCTGATGGCTTCACGCCCGAACGGGAAAAACGTGAAGTTGCCAATGACAAAACACGCCCGACCCCAGGGAATGCCCACGATGCTGACAAAGGCGATCAGCCCAACCAGCCACCAGCCCAGGCCCATGAAAAAGCCACCCAGAATGAACCACAGAAAATTGCCAATGCTGCGCATCACGGCTCCCGATTGAACTGAACGGCAAACATCATCTCATGAGCCCATGCCAGGCCAATGGACTTCTTGCGCTGCGGGCAAATCCAGCACCACGCGTGCGCCATGCCCGTCGCTTCGGTTGTCCACCACGAGCGTGCCACCGTGCTGCTGCACGATGCGCCGCGAGATCGAAATGCCGATGCCCAGGCCATCGGTCTTGCTCGTCGAAAACGCTTGCCCCACAGTGGCCAGCGCCTGGGGGGTCAAGCCGGGTCCATCGTCCTCGATGGTCAGCCGTACACGTTCTTCAGCCGCTTCGGCCCGGATCACGATGTGCATAGGCACGCCAGGTGTCTGCGCCTGAACCGCATTGCGCAGCATGTTGAGCACCACCTGAGACAACTGCACAAAATCACCCACCACCCAGGCCGCCAGGCTGTCGGTGCGGATCGCCATGTCCACGCCCTGCTGCTTCAACCCGGTCGGCAGCAACTGCATGACCTCGTGGATCACCACCAGCAAATTGACCGGCTTGAATTGGGGCGCGGTCGGCTCAATGAAATTGCGGATACCGCTCAGGATCTTGCCCGCTCTGTCGGCTTGTTTGCGCACCCCTTCGACCAGGCTTTGCGCCTTGGGATGCTGTTCTCCCAACTCCAACTTGAGCAAACCGCATTCGAGCATCACCGCTGTGAGCGGCTGCGAGAGTTCATGGGCCATGGCCGCCGCCAACTCGCCCATGCTGCGCTGGCGCTCCATGAGCGCCAGCTGCTGCGCAAACACCTGACTGGCCTGCCGCTGCTCGCGCTCGACCGCTGCCGCCATGTCGCGGCGCACAGAGCGCTCCAAGTACAAGCCCAAGATCGCCACACTGCCAAACACCGACATGACGAACATGCTCAGCGAAGTCAGCGCACTGTCCCAGCTCGGCGTCACCGGATCGGGCAAGCTCACCCCCCACACCACACGGGCAGCCCGCACCAGCAAGGCGAACGCCGTGAAACCGTGCACGAACGCCAACCACCGCGCGCTGCTGCTGCCCTCGGTTTTGTGCAGCCGCCAGGCCAGCTTGGCCGTCCAGCCCAGCAGCCAGGACAAGCCCACCAGCACCCAGACAAAACGCAGCGCGGGGCTTTCCAGCATCAGGCGAAAATATTCATGCCCCAGCATCAGCAAGACAAAACCGGTCAGCGCCGTGCGCCAAGCAGACTGCTGCGCCAACTCCAGGCGCAGGGCCGCCAAATGCAGCAAGGTGCCCGCGTAAAACAGGCCATTGGTCAGCGCGTAACTGGCCCACCCGGGCCAATCGCGCCGCAATGCCAACAACAAGGTCGCCAGCCCCAGCAACAAGCCACCCAGACACCAGATGTTGGCCGCACGCGAGCGCCCCGAACCCATGACCAACCACACCGTGATGGGCATGGCTGCATACAGAAATCCGGCCACCAAATAGGCCGTCTGGGCGTCAAAAGCAAAATGGAACATGCCAGTAAGGGGTGCGCAAAATCTGCGCCTGTGGGTGGGACCAAGCGCCCATTACACCCCATGGGGCTGACATCCCGCCGGACTCAAGCTCCACGGCCGCAGGCGTTGCGCCCTATCATCCAAGCCATGGTTCAGGCGCAATCCACTTCCTTGCCGCACCAGATCGACCCCCTCGCTCTGGCGGACTTGCCACGCACATCGGGGGTCTACATCTTCAAAGGCGAGGGCACCTTGCCCTTGTACATCGGCAAGAGCGTGGACATCCGCAGCCGCGTGCTGGCGCACCTGCGCGCCAAGGACGAGGCCGAGATGGTGGCGCAGTCACGCCGGGTGGACTTCATCGAAACCGCGGGCGAGATCGGCGCGCTGCTGCTGGAGGCGCGCTTGATCAAACAGCAACACCCTCTGTACAACGTCCGTCTGCGCCGCTTGCGCAAGCTCTGCGCGATCGAGCTGCCGCACACCCCAAGCGGAGCACTTCGCATCGTCACGGACAAAGACGTGCCCATCGGTCAAGTCGATGGGCTGTATGGCCTGTTCAGTTCGGTGCACGCGGCGCAAGGCAAGCTGCGCGAGCTGGCCGACCAACACCGCCTGTGCTTGGGTTTGATGGGCCTTGAGAAGTTGGGCCAGCGCGGCTGCTTTGGCCTGCAAGTCAAATCCTGCCTGGGGGCCTGCGTGGGCCGCGAGGACAGGTCGGTCCACGACCAACGGCTTTTGAGCGCGCTGCAGGACATGCAGGTCCATGCCTGGCCTTTTGCAGGGGCTGTGGATCTGATCGAGCAAACTGGCGACTGGACACAGCGGCACCGCATCCACAACTGGCGGCACCTGGGCACCACTTGCTCACGCACAGCCACCTTCGAGCCCCACGCGCAGCAGGGCTTTGACTTGGACACGTACAAAATTTTGGCCAAACCCATCATGATGAACAGCGCTCTGATCCAACCCGTGCCCGAGACCCCAGGGCCTGACTGAGCGCCCATAGGACGCAACACATGCAAGACACCCGACTGAACGGCCCCGCCCTGGACGCGGCCTTGTCCGAACTGGACGGCTGGACCGTGGCTGCAGACCACGGCCACATCGCCCGGTCATGGACTTTTGACAGCTTTGCCACAGCCATGGCGTTTTGGGGCAAGGTGGCCAAGCTGGCCGATCAGCAAGACCACCATCCGGAATGTCTGTCGCTCTACACCCACATTCGGATTCGCCTGTGGACACACGATGCCGGTGGTTTGACGCACAAAGACATGACCTTGGCCAAAGCGATCGATGCGCTGGCCACTGGCGAATTTTCAAACAAGCTGAAATCGTGAACCCCCACATGACCATCAAGAAACTCGCACTGTGCGCTGTTTGGCTGCTGGCTTAGGCTTGGGCACAAGCGAGCGATTTGGCCCAAAAACTCCAGTCAAATGACCATGTTTTGCTGATGCGGCACACGCTTGCGCCCGGTGTGGGCGATCCAGAAAATTACACCCTGGCCGACTGCAAGACGCAACGCAACCTCAGCGCCGAAGGCCGCAAGCAAGCCAGTGCATTGGGCCAATGGCTCAAAAAGCAGGGGATCACCCAGGCCGAGGTTTACACCAGTCCCTGGTGTCGGTGCAAAGACACGGCAGCGCTGTTGAAACTCGGGCCGCCGCAAATTGAGCGCTCGCTGGCTTCGTTCTTTGATGAGATGCACCAAGCCAAAACCAGCCAATTGGCGCTTCAAAAGTTCATTTCAGAAAAAATCAAAACCAAAGGCCAGAATGCCCTGATCCTGGTGACCCACCACGTCAACATTTTTGAATTTGCAGGCGAGAACATCGCCTCGGGCGACATGGTGCTGGCCAAGGTCGACGCCAACGTCCAAATGGTCTCCTACCAACTCATCCCACGGCCTCACTGAGCGGGGTCATCGTCCAATTGGGGTGCCGCATCGGTGCCAGGCTGTTCATTGGGGCAGGCTGGCGCCGTGGGCTTGGGAAAGCACATTTTTTCGCCATCCCATTGCTGGCCACACCAGCACAAGCCTTCGTCATTGATGATGCAAGTGCCCGTACCGCAGCATCGAACGTCTTCTGTCATGGGGCTCTCCTCGTGTGATCGGTGTCAGACATTGGCACGGCGGTGGTCGGCCACAGCGTGGTCACCGAACTTCATTTGCGCAGGCCGAAGGGCCCGGTGCTTGGTGACCCGCCCGCGTGTGCGTTCGCGCCACATCTTGAAAGAGCTCGGCTGAAGTTCAGCGCGCATCAGCCGGATGACCTCGGG